>JAVXTN010000050.1:0-7369 GCA_036642635.1 Erysipelotrichaceae bacterium | reverse complement strand
GGTTGTTTCTTTTGAAATAGATTCACGTCTTATCGATGTATTAAATACTGAACTTAGTGAATATGATAACATCGAAATACGCCTCCAAGATTTCTTAGAATTAGATCTTAAACAAGAAGTAGATAATTATAAAAAAGAAGGTTACCATGTTTATATAGCTGCTAACTTACCTTACTATATAACTACTCCTTTACTATTTAAAATATTTGAAGCCCAAGCTGATATTGAAGCAATAACTGTTATGATGCAAAAAGAAGTTGGGGATCGCTTCAGCGCTAGTGTTAATACTAAAGGCTATAATGCTCTTTCAATCATTTCACAGTACCGCTGTGAAATAAGAAACGTTATGAAGGTACCTAAGAGTGTCTTTAATCCTAAACCTAATGTAGATAGTTGTGTCCTTCAATTTAAATTTAAAACTAACACTGACATCCAAGATGAAGAAGCGTTTTTCCTAATGGTTAAAGCTTGCTTTAAACAACGTAGAAAAACGATTCTTAACAACTATGGTGAATATCTTAATGATAAGTCAAAGGCTAAGTCAATTCTAGGTTTAGCTAACATTGCTGAGAATGCTCGTGGTGAATCCTTAACATTAGAAACCTTTAAAAAACTATATGAGGTACAAACAAATGAAAATATATTGCTACGCTAAGATTAACTTAGGTTTAAATATTATTGAACGTATGTCTAATGGTTTTCATCTGCTTGATATGATTATGACTCCTATTAATCTTTATGATACTTTAGATATAGAACCTAATAATTTAGACTATGATGTTCTTACTTTTAGTGACCCTAATATAAGTTTAGGAAAGCATAATACTATAATAGATGCATTAGAGTTAATGAGAAGTACTTTTCACATTCAGCAGCACTTCAGTATTGTATGTGATAAGAGAATACCTATGCAGGCAGGACTAGGGGGAGGAAGTGCTGATGGTGCGGGGATTATTAATTTTATTAATGATTATTGTAGGTTAGGTTTAAGTTTAGAAGAACTTATAGAGGTTGGTAAAAAGATTGGAGCTGATGTTCCATTCTGTATAGTTAATCATTGTTCTAGAGTAAAAGGAATTGGTGAAGAAGTAACTCCCTTCAATATAATTCCTACTGGAATTATATTAGTTAAAGGTAGTGAAGGAGTACCAACTGCCCAAGCATTTAAACAAACTAACCTAACTACCTGTGACCATCCTAATATGAACTCTCTTCAAACCACATTAGCGCAACAAAACTATGAACAAGCATCACTATTAAGCGCTAATTCCTTAGAAGAAAGTTCCTTTAAACTAGTAAAAAACATAGCAATCATTAATGAAGAACTAAAAGAAATGGGCTTTTATTACACTTTGATGTCCGGAAGTGGTTCAAGTGTCTATGCAATAAGCAACGATTATGATAAACTAAATACAGCAGCAAACAAACTAAAAGAAAAATATGAATACGTATATGTAACAAGTATCGAAAATGAGGTAAAGTATGATAGAAAACATTAAAATGAATCTAAAAGCAAATATATTATTAAAAAAATATATGATGAACCAAATAAATCACGCTGACCTAGATCGCTATGAAAAAAATAAGAAGTTCTATCGAACACTATTTATAGCAGTATGTCTAGTAGCAATATTACTATTTATGCTAGCAATATTCTTCAGTAACGTATCAATCTATAACGATATAATAGAAATAACAGCCGACCTATTCGCACTAATACTAGTAATACTAATACCAATCGAAGTATTTACAACAATATACTACAGCTATCTAAAATACAGAATAAGCTATTATGTAAACTATGAAGCAAAACAACACGCACTAAAAATAAAACTAAAAAGAAAGAAAGTAGACATAAAAGAAAGCTACATAAAAAAACAATCAGGATTCTTCGGAATCATAATATTCATATTCCATACTATATTTAAAATGCTAGTACTAATAGAATGCGCACTAATACTACTAACAATCATAAGAACCGAATTCATGGGCATAAAAACAATACTAATGCTAACAAGCCTAAGCACTATAAATATAACACTATTCGTATGCTGGATAATAGGATATTTAATCCTACAATATATATTTCCACTAATTAACATTGATAAAATACTAAATGCATTAAAAGAAGATAAAATGATTAATAACAGTCAAAAAGAGGATAAAATTTAAAGAAAATTTAATTTAGCCTTTTTTTAATATGAAAATTTGTTAAAATAGAAGTGGAGGAAAATATATGAACTCTATTATAGTCTTGAAAGAAGATCAAACACTAAACGTTGATCTAGAAACTGTTACATTAATACATAGTAAACCTTTAGATTATATTAAAGGAACTTTAAAAGAACTTGGACTTAATGAAGATATAAAATTCATTAAAGAAAAAGAATTAAAGAAAACACTTAATAAATTAGATAAAGTTTTAATATGGGATTTAGCAGTACCCTTTGTAAAAGCTTGGGATGTAAGTAAGCTATTAAAAGGAGACTCATTTTTAGTTGATGAAGAAGGAAAAGATGTAGGTATTTATTGTTTTAGTTTAAAAAAGAATAAAACATGTTTAAAAGCAAAGACTTTAAAAGATATTGAAGATTTTGAACCTAGTTTAATTAAAATATTTGAATATTGAAGATTATGCACATGGTAAGATGCTAAATGTCTGTATTGAAAAGAATGAAACAACTAGAAGAATAACAAGTTATCAAGATGTAGTAGAGATAAGTAATGATCTTAAGCTAACTATTAATAATTATTGGATAAAATTAGGAGTACAAATTATGGATCCTAATAATACTTATATTGATATTAGAGCTAGAATTGAAGAGAATGCCATTATTTTCCCAAACGTTTCTATAATTGGTTTTAGTAAAATTGCAAAATGTGTTACAATAGGTTCGGGAAGTTATATTGAAAATGCTATTATAGGTGAATATACAAGTATAGAAGCTTCTAAGATTATAGATAGTAGAGTAGATACTCATTGTAGTATTGGACCCTATGCACATCTAAGAGGCAATACACATGTTCATGATAATGCAAGGATAGGTAACTTTGTTGAATTTAAGAATTGTGATTTTAATGAAGGTAGTAAGTGCGCTCATTTAACTTATTTAGGTGATAGTGAAGTAGGTAGTAATGTCAATATTGGATGTGGTGTTGTTACTGTAAACTATGATGGTAAAGATAAGTTTAAAACGATTATTAAAGATGGTGCTTTTATAGGCAGTAATGTTAATATTATTGCACCAGTAATCGTAGGTGAGAATGCAGTATTAGCTGCTGGATCAACAATTACTAAAGACGTATCAAATGGTGATTTAGCAATAGCTAGATCACGACAAAGTGTCAAACCAGGTTTTGGCACAGTTTATAAAAACAAATCGAAAAGGAGTAATTAAAATGGTCGAACAAACAGTTGTTTTCGCTTTAACATCTAGTGTGGACTTAGCAAATGAAATTGCTAGCCAATTAGGAATACCTCTAGGAAGATGTGATGTAAAACATTTTGCAGATGGGGAAATTATGGTTGAATTAGGAGAGTCAGTAAGAGGTAAACATGTTTATATAGTACAATCTACTTGTTGTCCTGTTTCAAGCAATGTAATGGAAGTACTAATTGCTATAGATGCATGTAAAAGAGCATCAGCAGGAACAATTAATGTAGTAATGCCATACTTTGGATATGCTAGACAAGATCGTAAAGCAAGACCAAGACAACCAATTACATCTAAATTGATGGCAGACCTACTTGAAAAAGCAGGAGCTAACAGAATATTAACTATGGAATTACATGCTACTCAAATTCAAGGATTCTTTAATATACCAGCTGATGATATGAGTGCAATATGTATTATAGCTAATTACTTTAAAGCTAAGAACCTAGATAACATGGTAGTAGTATCACCAGACCATGGTGGAACTACTAGAGCTAGAAAACTAGCTGAAAAACTACACTGTCCTTTAGCAATTATTGATAAACGTAGACCAAAACCAAACGTAGCAGAAGCAATGAACTTAATTGGAGATGTACGTGGTAAAAGAGCTATTATGGTAGATGATATTGTAGATACTGCAGGAACATTAATAGCAGGAATTGATATGCTATATGCTCAAGGAGCTACTGAAGTATATGCATCATGTGTACATGGAGTATTATCAGGACCAGCAATCGATCGTTTAAATACTTCTAAGATTGTAGAATTTGTATGTACAAATACTATACCTCAGGATAAGAAACAACCATTAATATCTAAAATGACTGTATTATCAGTAGGAGAACTACTAGGTAAAACAATTAAAGCGATGGAAGAATCAAGATCAGTAAGTGAAGTAATAGCAGAATTTAATGACTAATTTAAATACTATTTGGAAGTAATCAAAAGATTACTTCCTTTTTCTTTGTATTCTTTATTGTAATGAAGTATAATTAAGAAAAGGATATACGTTTCAAATATAAGGAGGATAAACGTATGAAAAAAATTATTTATTGTATTGGTAGACAGTATGGAAGTGCTGGTAAGGAAATAGGTAAGCAACTCTCTCAAAAACTTAACATTCCTTTCTATGATAAAGAACTATTAGTATTAGCTGCTAAAGAAAGTGGTATAGATACTGATTTATTTGAGAAATGTGATGAAAAGGTAGACTTTAGTTATTATTATCTAAATGCTATTGGTTATACAATAGGTTCTAATATGGCTGGGCTTGCTGATGTATCTTTAAATGATCGTTTATTTGTTATTCAATCTAAGATTATAGAGGATATAGCAGATAAAGGTAGTTGTGTAATTGTTGGTCGTTGTGCAGATTATATCTTAAGGGATAATCCTGATGCTCTTAGTATATTTATTCATGCTAATATAGATGATAGAATTGCTAGAGTTAAAGATGTTTATAAAGAAGAAAGTAGAGACTATGAAAATTTTATAGCAAAGACAGATAAACGTCGTACTAACTATTATAATTATTATACAGATCGTAAATGGGCTAGAGCTGATAGTTATGATATAACTATAAGTTCTTCTAAGTTTGGTATTGATGGTGCTGTAGCATTATTAATTGATTTATCTAAATAGTTAATTACTATTGGGTGTCTAATTAGACACCCTTTAGTATGTTATATAAAGGAGATAACCTATGAATAAAAAATATTTTTTCTTTGATATAGATGGTACCCTCACACAGGGTGGTCCTGGTTCTACTGTAAGTGATAAAACTAAATCCACCTTGTGCGAACTAGAGTCCAACGGCCATTTTGTAGCCATAGCAACAGGACGTGCCCACTTTCTAGCTATGCAAGTAGCTAAGGAGGTGGGCATAAGAAATCTAGTATGTGAAGGAGGAAACGGCTTAGTATTAGAAAACGAACTACTAAGCTATCAACCATTAGATCTAGACTTCTGTATCCACATTATAGAAGAAGCTGAACAAGCAGGATTTGGATATGCACTATCAATGGACGACACTAGAATATCACATACACATAATAATAAATTCATTGAACAAGCAGGAACCTTTGAAATATTTATGACCATAAATGTAGATTCGCAATTTGATTATCATAATATAAAAGAAATAAGGCGAATCTACATTAGCATAGCTCCTGAACAAGAATATTTATTACCAGATCTAGTTGAACAAGGTGCTATGCGATATGGACCTAAGTTTATAATTATAGAACCAAGTGATAAATTTAAAGGAATATCTAAACTAATGAATATATTAGAAGCACCCGTAGAAGATGTTGTTGTGTTTGGAGATGGCATGAATGATATAAGAATGTTTAATGATGCACCCTTTAGTATAGCTATGGGAAATGCAATACCAGAATTAAAACAACTAGCAAACTATGTAACTACAAGAAATGATGAAGAAGGTATCCTACATGCCTGTAAACACTTTAACTGGTTATAAAAAAGACAGCCTTAGGCTGTCTTTATAAATTTATTAAGATGGAAAGAATATATATAAGACTCAATAGTTCTATTAGCATACATAAGCTTTAAAGCCTCAGTATATAAATTTAACTGTTCACTATAACTACTTAAGAATTTAGCCTCATCATTATAAGTATCACTCTTATAATCTATAAGTACTACTTGGTTGGCACTTACACCAACAAAGTCCATATAACCATGAACTATATCCCCTCTAAGCTTAACCATGAATGCTAATTCATGGTTAACCTCATAATTATCATCCTCAACAATATCCCTAAATAATTTATTATTAACAAGTGAATGTATCTGTTCAACCTGACCACTACTCAATTCAATATCTAAAGAATTAGAAAGGTTGACAATACTTTCACTACTAGTATCCTGCTTCTTGATATGCTCCATAACTTTATGCATACTATTACCAACATTAGTAGCATATGAAGAAGCAAAGGAAAGACTACTAGGAATCCTAATTTTATGAGTACTACTAGCAGTTTTAGAAACAGAACTATTTAACTTACTAGTTACAAGTTTAGGAGTAACAACATCTAGTTTTACAACATTTGAAACAAAAGGATTAACATCATAAGGCTCATCAACAGAAATGATTTTAAAACTAGGAGAAATCATAGTAGAATGATTAGCTATAATCCACGAAGTATAACCATTACGATTATAAATTAAAGGAGCATTTAAAGGAACACTAAGCTTATCAATATCCTTAACAACATCAACCATAACAAGACGCTCTTCACACCTAGTAGTAGCAACATAAAGAACACGCATCTCTTCCTCTAAATTTTGACGATTAATCTTATGCTCAATTGCAATTCTAGCAATACTCTTATGAGAAATACGATAAGGAGCTCTAATACAATTCATACCAATACCTAAAGCTTCATCACAAACAATAAACTCACTAACCTCTATATTAGAAAAACTAGAAGAAGAATACAAATAAACAACAGGAAACTGAAGACCCTTAGATTGATGAATAGTCATAATTCGAACAACATTATCATTCTTACCCATCGGAACACTCTGAGAAGTATCGTCATTAGCAATATCCTCAATTAAAGTTAAGAATCCAATAACATCTCCACCATTACTATTCTCATAATCCAAAGCATAATTATATAAAACATCTAAATTAGTCTGTTCCTGTAAGTTACAATAACTATGATAATAATCATTAATATCATATAACTCACTCAATAACTTACTAATAGAATAAAAAGATAAATTATTATGATATTCAGTAATAATATCTAAATCATTAGAATGCTTAGAAATATAATCATAATAACTAATATAATCATCACTCTTCTTTATTTCTATTTTAATCTTAGCTAATTTATTATCATCATATTTAAATCATTCAGAACTAAGGACAGCAACTAAACTTAAATCATGAGAAGGATTAACAATAC
>JAVXTN010000049.1:0-7370 GCA_036642635.1 Erysipelotrichaceae bacterium | reverse complement strand
AAGAACTAAATAAACTTAATCACTCATGTGCCCATATGATGGCACAAGCAGTAAAACGCTTATATCCAGAAGCTAAATTTTGGGTAGGTCCTGTAATTAGTGATGGTTTCTATTATGATATGGATTTAGGAAATACAGCTATTAAAGAAGAAGATCTATTAGCTATAGAAAAAGAAATGAAAAAGATTGCTAAAGATGGTAAACGTATAAGTAGAAAAGAAATAACTAAAGATGAAGCTTTAGAAATGTTTAAAGATGATTCTTATAAATTAGATTTAATTAGTAATTTAGATGATGGTTCTATTACTATTTATACTCAAGGTGAATTTAGTGATTTATGTAGAGGTCCTCATGTTGATACTGTAAAGGAATTAAAGAACTTTAAATTAGTTAAACATTCAGGTGCTTATTGGAAAGGTGATGCTTCTAATAAGATGTTACAAAGAATTTATGGAGTTTGTTTTCCTACTAAAGAGGAATTAGAAGATCATTTAAATTTATTAGAAGAAGCTAAAAAACGTGATCATAAAAAATTAGGTAAAGAATTAGATTTATTTATGATGAGTGAATATGCTCCTGGTGCTCCTTTCTTTTTGCCTAATGGTATGATTTTACGTAATGAATTAGAAAGATTCTGGTATGATGAACATACTAAAGAGGGTTATTCTTTTATTAAAACTCCTATTATGATGAGTAAGGAATTATGGGAGGTTAGTGGTCATTGGGATAACTACCAAGATAATATGTATACTAGTTTGGTTGATGAACGTCCTTTTGCTATTAAGCCAATGAATTGTCCTGGTGGTTTATTAGTTTATAAGAATTCTTTACATTCTTATAAGGATTTACCTATGAGAATGGGTGAATTAGGTCAAGTTCATCGTCATGAAGCTAGTGGAGCTTTAAATGGTTTATTTAGAGTTAGAACTTTTACTCAAGATGATGCTCATATATTTATGAGAGAGGACCAGATTGAGAGTGAAGTAATTAGATTAATTGCTTTTATTGATAGAATGTATTCTGTTTTTAATTTAACTTATGATATTGAGTTATCTACTAGACCTTTAGATAAGTATATTGGTGAAATATCTGTTTGGGATAAGGCTGAGGATGCTTTAGCTAAGGCTTGTGTAGCTGCTGGTAAGAGTTATAAGGTTAATCCTGGAGATGGTGCTTTCTATGGGCCTAAATTAGATTTCCATATTAAAGATTCTTTAGGTAGAGTTTGGCAATGTGGTACTATCCAATTGGATATGAATCTTCCTGTTCGTTTTGATTTAAATTATATTGATGAACATGGAGAAAAGGTTTGTCCAGTTATGTTACATCGTGTTATTTATGGATCTATAGAAAGATTTATTGGTATCTTAATTGAACATTATGCTGGTGATTTCCCTACTTGGTTGGCTCCTCAACAGGTAGCTATTATACCGGTTCATCATGAACTTCATTTAGATTATGCTAATATGGTTAATGATAAGCTTAATGCTTTAGGTATTAGAAGTAAGGTTGATGCTCGTAATGAAAAATTAGGTTATAGAGTACGTGAAGCTCAGATGAAAAAGATACCTATTGAATTAGTATTGGGACAAGGTGAAGTTGATAATGGTAATGTAACTATTAGAAGATTTGGTCAAAAGGATAGTTCAACTGTAACAATTGATGAGTTTATTACTTTAATTCAGAAAGAGATTATAGAAAAGAAATAGGAATGGTATTTAATTTAAGCAGTCTACACAAGATGTAGACTGCTTTTGTTGTGTATTTTTTTGGGGATGATGAATTTTTAAAATGATAGGTTAGAGCATTGAATAGTTTAAAATAATAGATTTTTATGTAAAAATGATTTGTTTAAAATGAATTAAAATTCACAGAAGATTAGGAGCAAAATCAACTAAGTTTATGACTTCATAAAGATTTATAGTTGGTTAGACTTATATAATATTAAGAAATGTGCGATTAAAACGTGCAATATCTTATAATATGTCATTTAATTCACAAGTGCTTAAATAAGCGATAGTTAGGGGCTATATTTAATTCACAAGCCATATCCTTGTGAATTAAATAACTAATGAAAGGGTATTCATTTATAAAAATAAACATGTTATAGTTTATTAACAGGTGGAATAACAATCCATTTATAGAATAGGAAGAGGTGAACAGTATGGAAAAATTGAATGCTATTTCTGTAGATAAGATTAATGCTATTGTAACTAGACATACAGGCAAGCGTGGTCCTGTTAAGTTGATGTTACATGATGTTCAATCGGAGTTAGGTTATATACCTTTTGAGGCAATGCAAGCTATTAGCAAGGGTGCTAATGTTAGTGTGGCTGAAGTTTATGGGGTAGTAACATTTTATGCACAATTTACAATTGAACCTAAGGGCAAACATATTATTAATGTTTGTATGGGGACTGCATGCTATGTAAAGGGATCTCAAGATTTACTTGATAGAGTTTGTGTTCTTTGTGATTGTAAGGTTAATGCTACTAGTGCTAATGGTTTATTCTCAATTGATGCTACACGTTGTTTAGGTGCTTGTGGTTTAGCTCCTGTAGCCGTTATTGATGGTCGTGTTTATGGTAAAGCTACAGACTCTTTATTAATTGATGAATTTATTAAAGAAGCTAAGAAAGAAATAATTTAGGTGGAGGTAATATGAAAAATTTAAATGAATTAAAATTAGCTCGTGATAATAATTCACAACTTATTAAATTACGTGATGATAATCATATATTTGATATTTATGTTTGTAATAGTAGTAATGATGATGAAGCTAAAAATATATTGCAACTAATGCTTAAACAAATTATTAAACAAAATTTGTCTGCTAGAGTAATGATACGTAGTTTTGAGGAAGCTAACGCAAGTACTTGCGTTAAGGTAGTTAATACTACTACTAGTAGTAGTGAGGTTTATAATGACGTTACTGCGGCAACGTGCTTAGAAATATTAGAGAAGAGTATAGATGGATATGAATGTAAGGAATATGGTTGCGGCAGTGATGTCATAAATAGACTACATATTTTAGTATGTTCAGGTACTGGTTGTACTTCTTCAGATTCTTTAGATATAATAGCTGAATTTAAAAAAGAAATTATAGCTAATGGATTAGAAGGTGATGTACAAGTGCTAAAAACCGGTTGTTTTGGATTATGCCAAAAAGGACCAATTGTTGCTATACATCCAGATAAAGTATTCTATTGTAATGTATTAGTAAGTGATGTAAAAACTATTGTTGAAGAACACATTATAAAAGGTGAACCAGTTGCTAAACTACAGTTACATGATCTAGATGAAGCAACTAAAACTAGAATAACAGATATAAACAAGATAAAATTTTATGCTAAACAAAAAAGAATAGCATTAAAGAATTGTGGACTGATAGATCCTGAAAATATCAATGAATATATTGCACATGATGGATATTTAGCTTTAGGTAAGGCACTTACTAGCTATGAACCACAACAAGTAATTGATATTATTAAGGATAGTGGATTGAGAGGCCGTGGAGGTGGAGGCTTCCCAACTGGCGTTAAGTGGCAGTTTGCAGCAAACCAAGCAAGCGATGAAAAATATGTAATATGTAATGCAGATGAAGGAGATCCAGGGGCTTTTATGGATCGTTCAATTCTTGAAGGAGATCCACACAGTGTCTTAGAAGCTATGGCAATTGCTGGATATGCAATTGGAGCTCAACACGGATATGTCTACATAAGAGCTGAATATCCAATAGCTGTAGATCGTCTAAGAATAGCAATTGAACAAGCTAAAAATAATAGTTTATTAGGAAATAACATCTTAGGAACCAACTTTAACTTTGAAATAGAGATTCGTTTAGGTGCTGGAGCCTTTGTATGTGGTGAAGAAACAGCACTTATTCAATCAATTGAAGGTAAGCGTGGAATGCCAGTTCCTAAACCACCATTTCCAGCAGTAAAAGGAGTATGGGGAAAACCTACAATTATTAATAATGTAGAAACACTAGCAAACATAGCACAAATAATAAATAATGGAAGTGCTTGGTTTAAAGCAATTGGTACTGAAAAATCTAGTGGAACTAAAGTATTTGCACTAGGAGGTAAAGTAGTTAATACAGGACTAGTAGAAGTGCCAATGGGAACAACATTACGTGAAGTAGTATATGAAATAGGTGGAGGCTGTCCTAATGGTAAAAAATTTAAAGCTGTTCAAACAGGAGGACCATCTGGAGGATGTTTAACTGAAAATGATTTAGATACTCCAATAGATTTTGATACATTAATCGCTTTAGGCTCTATGATGGGTTCTGGTGGTATGATTGTACTAGATGAAGATAATTGTATAGTGGATGTTGCTCGTTTCTATATGGATTTCATAGTAGATGAATCTTGTGGTAAATGCTCTCCTTGTCGAATTGGAACTAAGCGTTTATTAGAAAAGCTTACTGATATTTGTGAAGGGCGTGGTACATTAGCAACACTTAGTGAACTTGAAGAATTATCATTAACTTTAAAGAATACTGCACTATGTGGATTAGGTCAAACTGCAAGCAATCCAGTACTTTCTACTCTTAGATTATTTAAAGATGAATATCTAGCCCATGTTATAGATAAAAAATGTATAGCAGGTGTTTGTAAATCATTATTATCTTATGATATTGATGCAGATAAATGTCGTAAGTGTGGACTTTGTGCTAAAGGTTGTGCCGCAGATGCAATTAGCGGAGTACCAGGCAAAGAAACATATGTAATTGATCAAGATAAATGTATCAAGTGTGGTGCTTGTATCAGTGCGTGTCACTTCAACGCCATAGAAATTAAATAGGAGGAATATTATGTCTAAAATAAATCTAACGATTAATAATCAAATTATTGAAGCAGAAGCAGGATCTACTATTCTTGAGGCTGCTCGAGCTAATAATATTTTTATTCCTACCTTATGCTATTTAAAGGATTATACTGGGACTGGAGCATGTCGTGTATGTAATGTTGAAGTAGTGGGTGCTAGATCTTTATGTGCTGCATGTGTATATCCTGTAACTGAAGGAATGGTAGTTAAAACTAATAGTGCAAAGGCGCTTAAAGCTCGTAAAGATATTGTTGAATTAATATTGAGTAATCATGCTCAAAATTGTTTATCTTGTATGAGGAATACTAATTGTGAACTACAAGCATTAGCTCAAATTGTTGGTGTTCGTGCTGATTCCTTTACTGGTGAAAAATCTAAACCAACTTATGATGAAGTATCTCCTGGTATTGTTCGTGATACTAGTAAGTGTGTGCTTTGTGGACGTTGTGTTGCTGCTTGTGAAAAAATTCAAGGCCTTGGAGTTTTAGGCTTTAGTGAACGTGGATTTAAAACTAAAGTAGGACCAGTATTTGATCATAGTTTACAAGATGTAAACTGTATCCAATGTGGTCAATGCGTTAACGTTTGTCCGACTGGTGCTTTAGTAGAAAAAGAAGAAATACATGATGTTATAAATGCTTTAAGTGATAATACTAAACATGTTATAGTTCAAACGGCACCAGCTATTAGAGCATCTCTTGGTGAGGAATTTGGTATGCCAATTGGAACTAGAGTAACAGGTAAAATGGTAACTGCTTTAAAACTACTTGGATTTGATAAAGTTTATGATACTGATTTTGGAGCTGATCTTACTATCATGGAAGAAGGAACTGAATTTATTCATCGTCTTCAAAATGGTGGAACACTTCCGATGATAACTAGTTGTTCTCCAGGATGGATAAACTATTGCGAACAGGAATATCCTGAACTAATAAAAAACTTATCTAGTTGTAAATCTCCTCATATGATGTTTGGTGCTATCTTAAAGTCTTATTATGCCAAAGAAATGAATATTAAACCAGAAGATATATATGTAGTTTCTATTATGCCTTGTACAGCAAAAAAAGGTGAAAAACAAAGAATAGAAAACTTAACTACAGGTCTACAGGATGTTGATGCAGTATTAACTACTAGAGAACTTGGTCGTTTAATTAAAATGTTTGGAATTGGTTTTAATGATTTAATTGATTCAGAGTTTGATCAAGATATGTTTGGTGAATATTCTGGAGCTAGTGTAATATTTGGAACTAGTGGTGGAGTAATGGAAGCTGCTTTACGTACTGTTTCCGAAATATTAACTAAAAAAGAATTAAAAGATATTGAATTTAAAACTGTACGTGGTGTAACAGGTTTAAAGGAGGCTACTATTAATATTAATGGTATAGATGTATGTGTTGGTATTGCACAAAGTATGAGCGTAGCTAAACCAATACTTGATGATATAGTTAATCATAAGTCTAAATATCATTTTATAGAAATAATGGGTTGTCCAGGTGGATGTATTAATGGAGGAGGTCAATCCTATATTAGTGCTACAGTACGTAATGGTATGAATGAAGGTCTATTCAAACAAATGCGTGCTAACGCACTTTATGATGAAGACAAACTATCGGCTAATCGTAAATCTCATAATAATAAACAAATAAATGAGCTATATGATAAGTTCCTACAAGCACCAGGAAGTGAACTAGCACACCATCTACTTCACACAGTTTATCGACCAAAACCTAGATTTAAATAATATAATTAACTAAAAATGGGATAAGATATAATTCTTATCCCATTTTTATATTATGTATAAGCACAAGTAAGTTAATATATGGTATAATACATAAGATAAATTAAAAAGTAAGGAGAATTGTTATGCCTAAAGTTAGTGTAATAGTACCAGTATATAATACATCTAAATATTTAAATAAATGCTTAGATAGTATATTAAACCAAACCCTAAAAGACCTTGAAATAATAATAATTAATGATGGATCAACTGATATAAGTCCTTCTATTATAGAAACCTATAATGATCCTAGAATTATATTTATCAATCAACCTAATAGTGGAATATCAATTACTAGAAATAATGGTATTAAAAAAGCAACTAGTAACTATATAATGTTTATTGATAGTGATGATTGGATCGAACTAACAATGATAGAAGAACTATATAATAATGCTATAACTAATAATAGTGATATAGTAGTATGTGATTTCTATGAATACTATGAAGATACTAAACTAAAAAAAGAAATTAAGGTCGAAAACTTTGCAACCACTACATTAAATAATAATCCAGGATTATTATTTAATATTAATAGTAGTCCATGGAATAAAATATATAGTAGACAACTACTAATTGATAATGATATAGAATTTCCAATTAATTTAAAATATGAAGATACATACTTTGTATTGAAATGTTTAAATAAAGCTAATAATATTAGTAAAGTAAATAAACCATTAATAAATTATTTAATAAGAGGTGGAAGTGAAACTACAGTCGTAGATAAAAGAATATTTGAAATATTTCAAATATGAGA
>JAVXTN010000048.1:0-7438 GCA_036642635.1 Erysipelotrichaceae bacterium | reverse complement strand
AACATTTGGTAATAGTTTAATACCAAAAATGCTGTTTTTTAAATTATATAAAATATAATAATATAAAATGCACACCAACATATGGTGTGCATTTTATATTATTATTTATGCTACTACAATATTTACTACTTTGCCTTTAACTACTATTACTTTACGAATAGTTTTGTTTTCAATTTGTGCTATAACTGTAGGTAGTTCTAATGCTAATTTTTTAATTAGTTCTTCTTCAGTACCTACTGCTACACTAAATTTACCTCTTAGTTTACCATTAACTTGAACAATAATTTCGTTCTCAGCTTCTACTAATTTAGATTCATCTACTATTGGCCAAGGTTCATAACTTATACTAGTTTTATTAGTTATAGTGTGCCAAATTTCTTCTCCCATATGAGGAGCAAAACAAGCAAACATTTTAATAAAGCCTTCAGCATATGGACGATAAATAGTTTCTACTTTATAGCAATCATTAATAAAGATCATCATTTGAGAGATAGCAGTATTAAGGTTTAATGTTTCTATATCATTAGTTACTTTCTTTACTGTATAGTTAAATGATTTATCTAAGGTACCATCATTGGTATCACTTAGTTTATCCATTTCACAGAAGATACGGTTTACTCGATCTATCCATTTTCTAGCTCCATCTAAACCATTTGTATTCCATGGTAAAGCAGCTTCTAATGGACCCATGAACATTTCATAAATTCTTAATGAATCAGCTCCATGGCTTGCTATAATTTCATCTGGATTAATAACATTACCTCTTGATTTAGACATTTTTTCATTATTTTCACCTAGGATCATACCTTGGTGGAATAACTTTTGGAAAGGTTCCTTAGTACTTACAACTCCACAGTCATATAATACTTTATGCCAAAAACGTGCATATAATAAATGTAATACAGCATGTTCTGCTCCACCTACATATAAATCTACTGGTAACCAGTGTTCTAATAACTTAGGATCAGCAATAGCATCAGGATTATGAGGATCAAGATATCTAAGGTAATACCAACATGATCCAGCCCATTGAGGCATTGTGTTAGTTTCTCTAGTTCCTTTAACTCCATCTATTTCAATATTTAACCAATCTTCACAATTAGCTAGTGGTGATTCCCCAGTTTGTGAAGGTTGGAAATTCTTTGTTTCTGGTAATTCTAAAGGTAATTGATCTAGTTCAACTGTACGAGAAGTACCATCTTCCATATGAATTACTGGAATTGGTTCTCCCCAATATCTTTGTCTACTAAATAACCAATCTCTTAGTTTATAAGTAGTTTTAGGTCCACCAATCTTATTCTCTTCTAAATATTTAAGCATCTTAGCAATAGCTTCTTCTTTATTTAAACCATCTAAGAAACTAGAATTTATATGAGTTCCATCTCCACAGTAAGGTTCATTAGCTATATCTCCACCTTCAATTACTTGGATTATATCTATATTAAATTTCTTAGCAAATTCATAGTCACGATCATCATGAGCAGGAACAGCCATAATAGCACCAGTTCCATAACTAGCTAAAACATAATCAGATATCCAAATAGGAATTTCACGTCCATTTACTGGATTAATTGCATAAGCACCAGTAAATACTCCAGTTTTATCTTTATTTAATTCAGTACGTTCCATGTCTGATTTACAAGCACATACTCTTTTATATTCTTTTATAGCTTCTTTATATTCAGTAGTTGCTATTTCATCAACAAATGGGTGTTCTGGTGACATTACACAGTAAGTAGCACCAAACAATGTATCACATCTAGTTGTAAAGACTGTAAAATCTTTAGCATGATCTTTAATTTTAAAGATTACATTAGCTCCTACAGATTTACCTATCCAATTTACTTGCATCTCTTTTGTAGATGCTGGCCAACTACATAGATCTAGATCTTCTAATAGTCTTTCTGCATATTCAGTAATTTTAAGTACCCATTGACGCATTGGTTTTCTTATTACCGGAAAACCACCACGTTCACTTTTACCATCTATTACTTCTTCATTAGCTAATACTGTTCCTAATTCAGGACACCAGTTTACAGGGATTTCATCTACATAAGCTAATCCTTTGTTATATAACTGAATAAAAATCCATTGTGTCCATTTATAATAGTCAGGATCTGTTGTTGATATTTCTCGATCCCAATCATAAGAGAAACCTAATGCTTGAATTTGTTCTCTAAAATGATCAATGTTTTTAATTGTAAATTCTTTAGGATGATGTCCAGTATTTAATGCAAACTGTTCAGCTGGTAAACCAAATGAATCCCAACCCATAGGATGTAAAACATTAAATCCTTGCATTCTCTTCATTCTTGATATAATATCAGTAGCTGTATATCCTTCTGGATGTCCTACATGTAAACCATTTCCACTAGGATATGGGAACATATCTAATATGTAAGCTTTAGGTTTATCAAAATCATAAACGTCTGTTTTAAAAGTTTTATTGTTTAACCAATAATCTTGCCATTTCTTTTCAATACTTAAATGATCAAATGCCATTTTATATTCCACCTTTCAAATAAAAAAACGCCCTTATAGCTAAGGACGTAATATACGCGGTACCACCTTAGTTCATGCTATTGCATGCCCTTGGAATCTGTTAACGCCAGAAATACGTGACTGCTCATTAGTAAGTTCATATCGTTCATGTATCAGTTCTCATCACCACTGACTTTCTTAAACACTAGTAATATTACTACTCTAAATCATCGCTTCATAACACTAAGAATATCAATTATTAACTTATTTGTCAACTACTTCTTTAAGAAATTTGTTGAGTATAAGTACTTAT
This sequence comes from Erysipelotrichaceae bacterium, assembly GCA_036642635.1. Lineage (GTDB taxonomy): Bacteria > Bacillota_I > Bacilli_A > Erysipelotrichales > Erysipelotrichaceae > JAVWHP01. The sequence goes on along the minus strand of JAVXTN010000048.1, from coordinate 4,644 downwards.
AACTCCCTTAGATTCATAATTAACAATAGATAATTTAATAGGAAACCTAACCTCCACCAAATACCTATCCTTATTGCTTCTTACTTTTACACTACAAGTACTACATAGCTGTTTCTGTTCTACTATTAATTCCTCTATATCTTTATCATAGCGATTCTGATGTTCAATTGTATTTACTATGAAATCTTGATAATAGCGAGCTTGGTTATACCCCATCATAACCTTAACAAAATTTAAACCTAATACAACTATTGGTAATCCAAATAGCATAATAAATGCGTATTCAAATGCCCCCTTCATTAAGCTTTACCTGTTTCTTCTGTCATGTTATTCCATTGATCTTCTAATGTATCTTTCATTATATCTTTAAATCCATTAGAGAACACTATCATACCTGTAGCAATAATAGTTACTACTAACACTAAACCATATTCTTCAAAAAACGCCTTCATTAAGCCACCCCCTTTCCAAAAAGTGAAATAATAACTTCAAACATAATTGCCATAAACAAAATGGTTACGGCAAACAACGGTAACATCCCCCACCACGAGTACGCCATCATCTTGGACTCACATCTACTATTTCTTTCTGTACGTAACCATTTTGTTGTGCTATGAATCATATGATTAAATGCTTCATAAGCATCTCCTTTACCTACTGCATTATATCGATATAAGAGTTTCATAGCACGTTCTACTTCTGGCATTCTATAAGCTTGTAAAAATTTTAAATAAGGTTCTAATCTAATAGCATCAACTTCTAATTCATTAACTAATGCACTTAAATCATGTCTAATTAATGTAGGAGCTTTACTATAAGACTCATCTAAAGCCCTAACTACGGTATTAGTTTGAATTAAAATTTGTAGTTGCCTTAACCATATTGGAAACTGAAACTTAAGCAACGCTAACTCAGCATTACGTTATTTCTTAAGCTGCCAATAAGGCAGCTTCCAACTAACTATAAACAACGCAAAACATCCTGCTAACATTATTAGCTGTTCTTCAACAAAGGGAACAGCTAATAATGATATTAATGATATCTTAGCTTTGACTATCCTCTTTTTAGTGTTGGTAAGAGGATAGTCAGGTTCTACTAACATATTAATTATGATTGGGTCTATTTGTTTATTTAGGCCAAACATTATAATGATAATTAATATTATGATTGTTAGAATCATAGTTGTTCCTCCTTATCAAACCAACTTTCTTTTAATACATTGTGTGCCATCATCAATGTAAATAGTATACATACAAAATATATAAATATAGTACATTGATAAATATTACCTGAATTATCGAAACTAATTTGATTTAACATATTCTTAGCTATAAACCCAATCAAAAACGAGAACGCACATAGTAGTAATATCTTATTTTTAATTTTTAAACGTGCGTTCTCAAAGGTATAGACATCTTCTATCCAGTCATCTATATCATCTCCTATTAGGTCTAGTCCTTCACTATATTCATTAGATCCGTGTTCTTCAATCGTAGTTACTAAAGATACTAGATTATGAACAATAAAATGTGGTTCATAATCTATAAGTAACTGAAGTGTTTCTTTAAGTCCTACTCCTTCATCCATCTTTTCTAACATTTGATCTATTAATGTTTGTAATTGCACATCTACCATTCTTCTAGTCTCACTTAATGCATAATATACCTTAGGAGTAAGTTTATAAAAAGCTATAAAATGTTGAAGAAACAGTGTAAACTCATTGAACATTGTTTCTTGATAACTATGATATGCTACCCAAAGCACTAAGAATGGTACCATCAATAACCAAATTATCATTAAACTAATAGTAGCATCAATATTAACTTTAAATAGTTCACATAGTATATATAGTGCTCCACAACTTACTACTATCATCATAATATGTTGTTTCATTTCATAATTATAACCATAAGCACTTATCCTCTTTTTTAGATTATTATATCCTCTTGGAGTAACAATAATATAGTGTACAACTTCCTTAAATCTTTTCTTATTAGCTACTAGCATTATAAATAGTACTAGCATAAAGTACCTAATCATTTTTATTCCTCTTTACTTTCTTTATTTCTAGTTTATCATTAAGGTATTCTGGTAACTCACTCATTCCTTTTCCTTTAATATAAATATTATCTATGGTTGTTTCTTCGCCATCATTAAAGCTCACAATCTCTTGTATACAACGTTTAATGCCTGAAGCATTAAACGTTGATGTTATGAGTATTCCTATATCTATAGAATCATATATAGAATGCATTAAACTACTATGATCATGATTTGTTTGTGGAAACATTGTTAATATTCTTTTAGGTATATCTGCTGCATGTGAACAATGTAGTGTAGATATTATATTAGCTCCTGTTGATATACTTTCTAATAAGTAAACTACTTCTACACTTCTAACTTCTGATACTAATATCCAGTTTGGTCTTTGTCTTAAACTAGCTTTTATTGCATCTACATAATCAAACTGTTCATTTATCTTTAGAGCTACACAATCTTTATCTGAATGTATATCATGATAACGTAGCTCTAAAGTATCTTCTATCGTGATAACTCTTTCGTTATCACGAATAAAGCTACTTAAATATTTAACTAGTTCTGTTTTACCAACTCCAGGTAAACCACAAACCATAATATTCAAATGTTTTTTTACACATTGTTCTAAGAACTCTAGGACTGCTAGTGTCGTATATTTCTCTTCTAACATAGTTCTTCTTGTTAATCTTAATTTAGCTGGAGTCTTTCTAATCGATATACTATTACCACTCTTAGCTATCGAATCATGAACAATACTTATTCTCAAACTACTAGTCTCAGCTTCTATTAAAGGAGAAGTAACATTAAAAGACATATTTACAAAGTTAGCGCATTTATATGCGAATTGTTGCATGAACTCATCGTTATCGAAGTCATCAACTAGATAACGGCCTAGTTTTAAATCATCGATCCAAAGATTATGGCCGTTATAGTTGATGTCTGTTACATTTTCATTATCTATATAGGGGAGGATAGTTCCAAACTCTAACTCATTCATTACTTAAGTACTTAATAATATTAGGATCTCCTAATACTGCTTCACTTCCTCTATTATCTTCTTTAGTAGCATATATATCTATAGTACCTATCTTACTACAAACTTTAGCATACTTAATTTGTTCATTCTTAAGTGCTACTACTACAACATAGGGTATCCCATTAGAATCTTTATTATCAGTATCTAATCCTTTCCTATCTTTTATAGCTAATATCCTCACATTACTAATGAATGACCCTACAATCGGTTTATCCTTCTTCTGCGTAATAGTAGCGTATAAATCAACATGCTGACCACGAACGATACTATTACCAGCTAACTTTAATAAATCACTACTAATTTGATAAGCACTTTCTCCCTTATTCAAATTTAAACTAGGATAATCAGGTAGTACTTCTTTACTAAATACCATATTCTTATAAAATATACTACCTTTAGGAATCATACCTTCTATTTGTGTATACTTACTAATTAGTTCCTCTTTATCCTTAATTACATTCTCATCTACATATACACTAGGTACCTTCTTAATAGCTATCATTTTATCATCTATTTTACTTCTAGGTACTATATTATCTATTGCATAAGGTACTTCAACTAAATCAATCTGTTTACTTAAAACTATCTTAAATAATAATATATTAATAGCTATGACCATAACTATTAATATTCCCATTTTTTGTTTATTCATTTCTTATCCCTTCTATCATAGTTTCATTAACTTTAATTTTCATCCCATCTTTATTACTAGCTACTATCCCAATATTAATATATTTAGGATTATTCCTATATCCTTTAACTTCAATATCATAACTATAATCCTTTAAAGCATTTACTTTAAATCTTTCTTCAAATTCTAACATAAATTGATCTAATTCTATTTCATCATCTATATGTTCTGCCATTACTGCTTTTAATACTGACTTAGTGTTTTCACTAGTCATATATTGAGCATTATCAAAACTTATTAACCAACTAGCAGCTAATACAATAGATAAACTAACAAAGCTTAATGCACAAGCAAATATAACAGCTTTCATTCTTTCATCTCCTCTTATCTATATATATTGTTTATTTATTTTATCCTAAATTATATTAAAAAAAGTCTATCAATTTATTTGATAGACTTATATATTTATTTAGTTTCTATTTCTCTTCCATTCATCATACTTGAACAAGCAAATATACTTATTACTAATGATAGTATACAACTTAAACTTACCATCAGTTCTACTATTACTACTATTTCTTCTATTGACTTCTGTACTCCTATTACTTTAAATACTATAGCTGATATAATTATACTTAACACTAGTATACCAATACCTACTACTAATCTAAACATACTAATTATCATTGCATTAGCATTAGCTTTTAATACTCTTAATGATATAATAGTTCCTGCTATTAATGAACAACTTACACCTACTAAAGCTAAGAATGAACTCATAATACTAAATACTGTTTCTCCATAAATTAAGCCACTAAATACCATAGCTATAAATATTAATAAACTAAACTTTATTAACATAGGTAAAATCATAGCAAATAACTTTTTATAGCCTTTTTCAGGTATTAAATAAACTTGAAAATTCTTTAAATCTTTAGTT
>JAVXTN010000047.1:0-7589 GCA_036642635.1 Erysipelotrichaceae bacterium | reverse complement strand
GATGCTTTAATACCAGCAGTATTATTGAACTTAGCAATTTCATCATCTAATTGTTTTTTAGTCTTATCATCAACATTAACTGCTTTTCCTTTGTTAACCTCAACCATCTTAATTATTTTATCATCCTTATAAGTAATAGTCTCAGTTATGTTAGTTTCATTAGTATTATTTTCTAAAGTACAAACAGCAGTAGTTTCTTTAGAACTTCCATTACAAGCAGTTAATACTACTAATACAAATAAACTAAATATAAATGGCTTAATTTTTTTAATCATAATTTCCTCCATTACAGCTAAACTGCAACTAAATCTAATAATAGTATACCATAATCTTAGAAGTAAGGCTCACTAATATATAATTTTAAATAAAAAAAAGAAGAGACACTCTTCTTTTATTTATAAATTATTCTTTTACTTCAACAAATCCTTCTTTATTAAGATTAGATTTTACATTTTTATAAGATAAATAATCAGGTCTTTGTCCTTCTTTTTCTCCTACAACATATCCAGCATCAATTAAAGATTCCAAATTATTTTTATAATCTATTTCTATTTTAGAAACAGTTTTAGTATCTGTTACATTCCTTGTAACTCTTTTAATGATTCATCCATTTCTGTTTTCAATTCTTTTAATTCTTTTTCTGGTAATTTGTTATATGTTAATGTACTAACAATAACTTCTTTTTCTACTTTATCCCCTTTGTAAGTAATTGTTTCTTTAACTTCAGTTCCTTCTGCTTTATAATTAAATACTGCTTCTTTAGATGCCCCACATCCTCCTAGTAATACTACTGCACAAAGACAGACAGATAGTGCTTTAAAAATTTTCTTCATAATAATCTCCTATATGCTTAACGCATTCCTTTTAAATTGTTACTTTTGTATTTTATCATACTTTTTTAATTTATTAAAGTTCAAAAACGGCCGATTTTAGACATTTTATGCACGTTTATTACTTATATTTTATTTAGTATGAATATTATATAATAAATTACATATATTATATGAGGGAGTAATCCCTTAATATATAATGTCCTCGGGCATAGAAAAGTGAGCAATTAGCTCACTTTTTTAATAGTGTTCTAACAACATAAGATGCCATTGCTAGTCCAGCTGCACTTGGTACAAAAGGACTACTAGCAGGTGGCATTTGTTCTTTTCTTGTTAATCCTGCTTCATCAATGATAGTTCTTTGAATACTTGGTATTTCTGTAGAACATATAACCGGTATCTTACCATTAATATGAAGTTTCTTTACTTGATTCCTCATTACTCTTGCTAAAGGATCATAAGTAGTTTTACTTAGTTCACTAATTATTAGCTTAGTAGGATCTAAACGATTAGCCATTCCCATACTTGATATAAATGGTATAGACTTTTCTTTAGCATACTTTATAATATCCAATTTACTAGATATGGTATCTATAGCATCGATGATAAAATCTACTGGCTTAGCGAATATAACTTCATTATCTTCATTAGTATAGAATAATTCATAAGTCTCTACATTAGTAGTTCTATTAAAGGATAAAATACGGTTTTTCATTGCTTTTACTTTTGGTTGATCTATCGTATCATAGGTTGCCATTGCTTGACGATTTAGATTACTTAAAGCTACTGTATCTCCATCTACAAGTATTAGATTACCTATGCCGCATCTTGCTAATGCTTCTGCTGCATAAGATCCTACGCCACCTATTCCAATGATTATAACTGTAGCGCTTTGTAGCGTTTTTAGATTAGAATCACCTAATAATAAACTTATTCTTTGTAGAGCTTCATCCATTTATTTTACCTCCTACATATAATATGTAGTATCTTACTTATTGACATTATTTTTTAGTTATAGTTGGTTCTACTTTAGGTGTTGCTGCTTTTGTTGTTGTAGGAATTGCTGCATCTCCTAGGAATTCTCTAGCACTAGTTAACATAGAAGCCATACTAGATAATTCAGCTGGAACAACAAGTTTAGTAGCTTGTCCGTTAGCCATTTTTTCATATGTTTCTAATCCTTTAAGTGATAAATATTCTTTAGTAGGATTAGCATCTTTAATTAATTGGATACCACGAGCTTGTGCTTGATATAAACGTTCTGTTGCTTGTGCTTGTCCTTCAGCTTCAGTAATAGTAGCTTCCTTTTTAGCTGTTGCACGTAAAATTAATGATTCTTTTTCACCTTCAGCATTAAGAATTGCTGCCATTTTATTACCTTCTGCACGTAGAATTGATTCACGACGTTCACGTTCTGCACGCATTTGTTTTTCCATTGCTTCTTGAATATCACGTGGAGGTAAAATGTTTTTAACTTCGACACGTCCTACTTTAATTCCCCATGGATCAGTTGCTTCATCAAGAATAGCTCTCATCTTAGTATTAATAATATCACGTGAAGTTAAAGTTTCATCTAATTCTAGATCTCCAATAATATTACGTAATGTTGTAGCTGTTAATGATTCAATAGCTGAAATTGGTCCAACTACTCCATAAGTATATAGCTTAGGATCTGTTATTTGAAAGTATACTACTGTATCTATTTGCATAGTTACATTGTCTTTAGTAATAACTGGTTGTGGTTCAAAATCTTTAACAATTTCTTTTAATGTTACTCTATTTGCTACACGATCAATAAATGGAACTAGAACATGAATACCTGTTTTCCAAGTTTCGTGATATGTTCCAAATCTTTCTACTACAAATGAATTAGCTTGTGGAACAATCTTTAATATTGAAGCAAATACTACTCCTAATACAACAAAAATCATAAATAATAATAATAATGCGCTCATTTTATTTTTCCTCTTTCTTACTTTCTATTGATTTTACAATCAATTTAGCACCTTCGATTGCTATAACTTTAATGTGTGTTCCTTCTTCAATGTCAGTTTGGTCTACACTAATAGCGCTCCAAAGGGCTCCTTTAATTTTTACTTCTCCCCAACAATCTTCTTTAATGCTTTGTGTTACTAGTCCTTGTTCGTTTATTAAACGATCGGCATTTGTTGGAACTGTATTGCCCCTAAGATATTTAGTTGCCAATGGTCTAATAATTGCCATGCTTATTAGGGATATTACAAAGAATACTAATATTTGTATATATAATGTAATTCCTAAATAGGCACATAGAGCTGCGAATAATGCCCCTATACCAAACCAAATTGAAACTAGAGCTAATGGAGTTACGCATTCTAATACGACTGCTCCAATTGCTGCAATAATCCAAAACGTTACCATGCTTTCACCTCTTTACACCAATATGTTGATGTTTACTATAAGTACATTTTCTGTTTCATCAAAAGTTGCTGCGGTCTTTAATGTAGTAATTTCATGTCCGATCATAGCTTGTACCTCTTCAATAATCAATTTGTTACTTATTCGTCCATAGCCTTTTCCAATTGAAATTTTATGAAGTTGTTCTAATGGAACTAGATTCATATCAATATCTTTTTTTGGAATTGGTTTAATTGCTAATGTTTTATTAGCTTTGTCAAATCCTACCATAACGTACCTTACTTCAGCAAAGTGTGCTGCAGCACAACTATTTAAAGTAACACTACTTTGATTGAAGGTTACTACGGCAGAATATGAGTTACCTTTTATCCACTCAAACATTGGCTCACGTCCTTTCACAGTCTTATTATATCACTCTCTTATTTTTTTGCAAGTGTTTGTTTTATTCTTAGTATTTTGTATAGAACTGTTACTTTTGTTTGATTTGTTTAGCGTAAATTTGTTGTTATTTTGTTGGTTTGGTGGTTGGTTTGTGGTTGGTTTGTGGTTGGTTATGGTGAATTCTCTTTATAATATAAATAAGATGATGTGTGACATCATCTTATTTATATGGGATTTATCTATTTACTATTTCTTTTCTTTCGCCTTTGAAGTTATTTTCTTTTGCTGCTCTTTTATCTAGTTCAGCTTCTATATCTTCAAGTGTTACTCCACAAGTTGCCATTGCAACTAGAACATGATAAGTTAGGTCACATACTTCACCGATCAATTCTTCTTTATCATTCTTAATTGCTGCTATTACTACTTCAGTTGCTTCTTCTCCTACTTTTTTTACTACTTTTTCGATTCCTTTATCAAATAGGTATTTAGTGTATGATCCTTCTTCTGTTGAGTCTTTCTTTTCAATAATTTTATCATATTCTCTTTTTATTGCATCCATGTTATGACCTCCTATAAGTCTCGATAAAAGCATGTATGATTTCCTGTGTGACATGCTGCACCATCTTGTTCAACTATATATAATAAAGTATCATTATCACAATCTACTTTAATTGCTTTCATATGTTGGTAATGACCACTAGTTGCTCCCTTATTCCAAAGTTCATCACGTGAACGTGAATAATACCAAGCCGTTGATCCTTCTAATGTATTTATTAATGCTTGCTTATTAACATAAGCTAGCATTAATACTTCATTGGTTTGGTATTCTTGGACTACTACTGGTAGTAGTCCATCTCCTTTGGAAAAGTCTAGTTGAGCAATTTTATTTTTAATTTCTTCATTCATTTTAGCACCTACATTCTTACTGGTATCTTGTGTTCATTTAGATACTCTTTAACTTGGCTGATTGTTAGTTCTCCATAATGGAATAGACTAGCTGCTAGTGCTGCATCGGCTACATCTTCATCAAATACTTCTGCAAAGTGTTCTAATGATCCGCATCCACCTGATGCAATTACTGGAACATTAACTACTTTTCTTACTTCTTTTAATAGTGGAATATCAAATCCTTGTTTTGTTCCATCTGCATCCATACTAGTTAATAGTATTTCTCCAGCTCCTAGTTCTACTACTTTCTTAGCCCATTCTATAGCGTCTAGTCCGGTGTCTATTCGACCTCCGCTAACGTAAACGTTCCAGCTTTTTTTATCTTCATTTAGGCGGGCGTCGATAGCAACTACAATACATTGGGCTCCAAACATTTTAGATCCTTCAGTGATTAGGCTAGGGTTCTTAACAGCGGCACTGTTAAGGGATACCTTATCAGCACCTGCTCTTAAGATGTTTTTAATGTCTTGAAGAGAGTTTAAACCTCCTCCTACTGTAAAGGGGATGAAGATTTGTTTAGCTACTTCTTCTACTACTTTTTCCATTATTCCACGTTTTTCATGTGTAGCTGTAATATCAAGAAATACTAGTTCATCAGCTCCAGCTTCACTATAAAATTTAGCTAAATCAACTGGGTTACCTACATCTTTAAGCCCAACAAAGTTAATTCCTTTTACTACTCTACCTTCTTTAACATCTAAGCAAGGTATTATTCTTTTTGTATGCATAAGACCTCCTATCTATGAATTAAATTCATATATACTATTTAGTTAACATTAAAGCTTCCTTAAGGTCTAAGCTTTTAGAGTATATTGCTTTACCAGTAATAGCTCCATATAAGTTTAAATCCTTAAGAGCTTTAATGTCATTAATGTTCGCTATTCCGCCACTTGCGGTTATATCTAGGGATACTTCTTTACTTAGTTTAGATAGCATTTCTACATTAGGTCCACTTAGTGTACCATCCTTAGATATATCAGTAACTATAATATTCTTTACTCCTTGTTTTTCTAAAGTTTTAGCAAACTCTATATAATGTAGTTTTGAGGTTTCTAACCAACCATTACCACAAGCATATTCATCTTTACAATCGATACCTACAGCTATTTTATCTCCATATTTACTTATGGCATCAACTAATAATTGCGGATCTTCAATAGCACTAGTTCCTAAGATTACTCTAGATACTCCATTGTCTAATAGATAAGATATACTTTCCATAGTACGTATTCCTCCACCGCATTCTACAGGAATACTTAAACTTTTAGCTACCTTAATTATTACTTCAGCATTAACTAATTTCTTAGCTTTAGCTCCATCTAAATCTACTAAATGAACGTATTTAGCACCTAATGTTTCAAATTCTTTAGCAGTCTCTAATATATCTTTAGCTACTATTTCTACTTTATTATAATCTCCTTGATATAAGCGTACTGGCTTACCATCAATTATATCTATTGCTGGAAGTATTATCATTCTACAATCTCCTTAAAATTCTTTAATATTGTTAAACCTTCTTCTCCTGATTTTTCAGGATGGAACTGAGCTCCCATAACATTAGCTTTTCTTACTAGTCCTGGAATTGTTATAGTTCCATATGTACTATAAGCTACTAAGTCAGATTCATTCATTTCTGTTGCACAGTAGCTATGTACATAATATACATAGCTACTGTTTGTTAAATTTTTAGCTATTGGGTCTTCATTATTAATGATTAAGTTATTCCATCCTATATGGGGTATACGAACTTCTGAATCTTTCATTAGTTTAATATTACCTTTTAATAATCCTAAACCTGAAGTTTCTTTTCCTTCATAGCCTTTTTCAAATAGTATTTGCATACCTAAACATATTCCTAACAGTGGTTTACCTTTAGCTACTTCACTTTTAATTACTGGTATTAAACCACTGTTAGTAAGGTTTAACATACAGTCTTCAAAAGCTCCTACTCCTGGTAGTATTAGTCCATCTGCATTTATGATATCTTCTTCTTTATTAGATATTTTTGTTTCACAATCTATTCTTAAAAGTGCATTATATACACTTTTAAGGTTTCCCATTCCATAATCTATTATTACAATCATTTATATGATTCCTTTAGTTGATGGTAGTTCTGTTCCATCTACTCTTATAGCTTCTTTAAGGGCTTTTCCTAAGCCCTTAAAGATAGCTTCAATTTTATGGTGGTCGTTTGTTCCGTATTCGATTTCTACATGTAGTGTTGTTTTCATATTGAATGCTAGTGCTCTTAAGAATTCTTCAACCATTTCTGTTGAGAACCCATTAATATTTTCACGATTGAATTCAGCATTAAATACTAAATAACTTCTTCCTGATATATCGATACATACTCTAGCTAATGCTTCGTCCATTGGTAAATATACAGTTGAATAGCGTTGAATACCTTCTTTTTTACCTAATGCTTCTAATATACATGTACCTAGTGTAATTCCTATATCTTCAATTAAATGGTGATCATCTACATCTATATCACCTTTACCTTCAACATTTAAATCTATTTTAGCATGAAATGCCATCAATCTTAACATATGATCTAAGAATCCTACACCAGTATTAACAATAGACTTCCCACTACCATCTAAATCTAATTTAACCATTACTTCTGTTTCTTTAGTTTTACGATTTATTTCTGATTTTCTTTTCATAATATAGCCTCCTTAAGCAAATATAGAATTTAATACTTCTATAATCTTTGCATTCTCTTCATGTGTTCCTACACTTATTCTAAAAGAATCATTCTCACTATAATTTCTAATTACTATACCTTTAGCTTTAAGTCCTTCTATCATCTTTTGTTTATATTCACTTCTTCCAAATATAAAATTTGAATTACTTGGATAAACTTTAATCGCTTTAATTTTCTTTAATTCAGTTAGTAATTGTTCTCTTTCTGTAATTATAGTTGCTACATTTTGTTCATATATATTTATATGGTTAAGTACTATAGTTCCTATAACCTGGGAAATACTATTTAAATTAGGAACTCCCATTGTGAAGGAAGACTTGAATAAT
>JAVXTN010000046.1:5927-7601 GCA_036642635.1 Erysipelotrichaceae bacterium | reverse complement strand
ATGTTATCGCCCATATAGGTATACTTAAATCCAGAATTGAATAATGCATAATATTAACTATATAATTTGAAATATAATTACTTATAACTACATAACCACCTAAAGCGATTAAATAACTCATACTACCTATAACTATCGCAATAGTATATATAATATACCTAATTCTTTTTTTTGACATCCCTAGTATTTCTAACATTCTATAATAATGTTCTCTTCTTATTATGTATATCTTTATAAACGAATTAAAAACAAATAAGCACAAAATAATAGATAACGCACTAAAAATATGTAGACCTTTTATAATGATATTGGTTTGATCAATCTTAGAACATACATCATTATCTGTTGCAAGTATAATTCCTAAATTTTTTAGATAGAATTCAACATCTTCATATTCAAAAACATTGGTTAATTTTATTCTTATTGCTGCTGTTTCTTTTATATTGTTTTGCTTAAGCATTGCAATTGCTACTTCGGCATTTAAATAGTATTCATCATCATTAATTATTTTACCAACCTTAAATTCAGTATCATTAACTATAACGCTATCTTCTATATTTACCTTTAGCTTAGTTGCTATATTTCTACCTATTGCTAAATCATAATTAAAGGAATTATTATATTTATATAATATTTTACCTGTTGTTGATACACAATATTTATCTTTACATAATTCAGAATTATCTAATAAAGAATAAGCATCAATAAAATCAACGTTAATTTCTTTTATTTCACTAGTAGATATCTTATCTAGTACTTTTATATCACTATGTTTAATTTCAAATTCAGTTTCAGAATACTTTGCGTTTATATCTTCTTTTATTACTGAACCTAGATTAATTGTTAACCCAATGAAAATTAATGCAACTAACATAAATAATGATAATATAATTACTAAACTTATAAAATCTTTTTTATTTTCTTTAAGTTCATCCCTTGCAATTCCTATAACTGCTTTATCCACATTATACAATTTGACCATCACACAGTCTAATAATTCGATCACAGCGTTTTGCATCTGCTTCATTATGTGTAACTAATATGATAATCTTCCCTTCTTTTTTTAAAGACAATAAAATATCCATTATATTTTTAGAATTTTTAGAATCAAGATTACCACATGGCTCATCTGCTAATATTATCTTTGGATTATTAATCAGCGCTCTTGCAATGCAAACTCGTTGTTTCTCTCCACCACTTAAAAGACATGTTTTTTTATTTTTCAAATTTATGATTCCTAATGCAATTAACTGCTCATTTACTCTTTCTTCAACCTCTTTATTAGAGGTGTTATTTATTAGAAGTGGTATGGAAACATTCTTTGCAACACTAAAAGATGGTTCAAGAAAATAAGATTGAAAAACTATTCCTATCTTTTTATTACGATATTCGTTAAGCTGTATATTTGAGAATTTTGAAATATCATCTGAGTCAACAAAAATGCTTCCAGAATCTATGTTTTCGATACTTGCAATTGCATTTAATAATGTTGATTTTCCACTTCCTGAAGGGCCACAAATAGCAGTGATCTCACCTTCCCTAAAATTTTCAGAAATGTCATCAAGTGCTTTTAAAGACCAGTCATTAGAACTGAAAATTTTCGTTACATTTTTTACAGTAATCATATTATTCTACAAGCTTATAATGCTTATCATTCACAGTTAATGTCTTGTC
>JAVXTN010000046.1:0-5917 GCA_036642635.1 Erysipelotrichaceae bacterium | reverse complement strand
AAAAGTGATGCCGATATTAGATGTACCAATATTAACATTTACATTGATACTATCACTATCATTCACTTTTTCTAAATTATAAACATTAGTTGATAAACAACCACTCTTTATTGATGCCTTTGTATTTTCAATCGCTTCTAGTGTTTTTGAATCATTATCCTTACTAGTTGGCGCAAATTCAATAGAAAAAGAATCACAATCCATATTTATATACTTAATATGCTCTTTATCAATAACTTCAATACCTGCTTTAGTCTTATCACCATCCAAAAAATAAGTACCTAGTTTTATAGTTGGTTCGCCATTACTACAACCGCATAAAATTAAAATAGAAACTATCAATAAAATCACTTTATTTTTCATAATATCATCTATGTACAAAAAAATCTGTACTCCATTTTTATTAGTATAGCACACTAAAAAAAATCAGCAATAACTATTTAATATAATAAAAGCAAGGGAGAAACCCTTACTTTTCAAGTGTGATATTATAGGATTTAAACCAATAATGAATTTGATAAATGTATGCTAAAAGTTGAGGACCACTCATTAATTGACCATACCAAGGATTATTATAAGAACTTCCTTTAGTTTCAATTAATTCTAAAAGAGCATCTTGATCAAACAATTCATGAAGAATAGAAGTAGGATCATCCAAACAACTACTAATTTGTTTAGATATCATGTCAGCAAATACTGGATTATGCGTTTTTGGAAACGGATTTTTCTTACGATAAGCTATTTCAAAAGGCAGTTCATCCTTAAAAGAGTAACGTAGAATACCTTTTTCTAAGTTATTATGAAATTTTAAGCGCCATGGTATATTATATACATAATCAAAGAGATCTACATTAGCAAAAGGAGCAACAATATCAATATTATTAGCACGAGACATACAAACTTGTCTAGTAACTAATGTTTGCATAAAATAATGAACTGTTATATAGGTATTAAGTCGAGCACGAGCATCTTCTTCACTATCAGAAGGAAGATAAGAAACTTGTTTAATTGTGCTTTGATAACAATTATCTAAATAAGCGTTAATATCTAAATGTTTAAATTGATTATGGATTAGTTTTTTTCGTTCATCTAGATGTGTAAGCCAAGGAAATGTAGTAGAATTCAAATAAGATTCTTTATAGAACCAAGGATATCCACCAAATATTTCATCACTACATTCACCAGAAAAAATAGAAGAATCTTTAACCTTAGAACATAACCAATATAGAGAAGAATCAATATCTGCCATACCAGGATATTCACGAGCTAATAAAGCATCATCTAATAGTTTAATTAACTCTTGTTGTGTAATAGTTAAACTATGATGATCAGAATTAATAGCTTTCTGCATTATATCTATATAAGCATTATCTAATGATACCTGAAAATTATTACCTTTAAAGTTTTCACTATTACCTTCATAATCCAATGAATAAGTTGTTAAAACTTTACTACTAGCTATTTTACATAGTATACTACTGTCGATACCTCCAGACAAAAAAGAAGCACTAGTAGAATTAGAATAACTATCACAACTATCCTTAATTAAAGAATTAATCTTCAAAGCAGTATCACCTAAAGAATCAACATGAACTTTAGCAACTAAATCATAAAACTTAACAACATCAATAGTTTTATAATTATAATATAAATAATTTCCCATAGGAAGTTGCTTAATCCCCTTCAATAAAGTTTTATCCTCACTAATAGAAGGACCTAAACTAAATAATTCTAATAATTCATTACTACCTACAATTGGGTCTATATTACCCATATCTAATAAACATTTTATAGAATTACTAACCATTAAACAATCATTACTATAACAATAATATATAGGTCTTAACCCTAAATGATCCTTACTAATAAAACATTCATACTCATTAATTATTATTAATGAGTATGAACCCCTTAAATAATCATTAACTCTATTACCATACTTAATATACTTCAATAATACAGACATATAGCTATTAGCATCTATACCATCTATACTACCATCTATATATATCTGATAAGCTACATCCTGAAAAACTATCTCTTTAAAATTACTAAACTCATTTTTATAACCATTTAAGCTTGTAAAAAATGTTTTCATAAAAAAACCTCCTATTTATTATATTCAACAGGAGGTTTTTTTATACTTAAATTTAGTCTATTTCTAAAGATTGTCTTTGAATACTAATGTATTCTAGTTGTGTCTTACATCTTGCCATTTGTAGTTTAATAGTTCTAATGTCATTGTTAACTATGACAATTTCATTATTAAAGAACAAAATTTCTGAAAAGCCTGGTTTAATTTTTCTTACAGCTTTAATAGCTCCGTAATTAATCCATAATTGTAAGTCAACGTTCTTTTTGCCAACAGGGAAGATAATAAATTTATCTTCAAGTCTAATATAAATAGGTACATTCTTACGGATTGATAAAAGTTTTTTAATACTTTCAACATTACCGTCGATACTGCCACCTAGGCTATTACACCACCCATTTACAATAAGACGAAAACTCTTCTTTACTATGCGTTTTTCACTGAACATATCTTCAATTTCACAAAAGTTTTCAGCTTTACTATACGTAATCTTGATAATCATCGTATCTACCTCCTTATATACTAATTATGACCACTATAAGGGTGATTAGCAAGTGCAAATTTTACAAATTTCGACAAATAAAGTGATAAAATTAGAATTTTTGGAAACGGTTACATATTCGGTTGTAATAATTAAAATAATCTATATTAAAATTATAAAAATATTACATATGTAATACTATTAGATACATTCTATTTTAAAGACTGTTCATCAGCATATGCCTTATCAGCTTCAGCCTTAGTTATAACTTTTTCTTTAACCATAGCATTCAATACTTCTTTTTGTCTAATTCTAGCTTTACTATAATTATTACTTAATTGATAATTAGCAGGAGATTGAGGCAAACCAGCTAACATACTAGCTTGAGCTAAATTCAGTTCACTAGGATCTACATTAAAATAATTATTAGCAGCTTGTTTAATTCCAAGATTATTATCCCCAAAATTTATTATATTTATATACAGTTCAAGTATTTCATCTTTTGTATAATTTTTTTCTAAATCTTTAGCTACAAAAATTTCTGAAACTTTACGTACTAAATCTGGATTAAAACCAAAATATAAGTTCTTACCAAGCTGTTGAGTAATCGTACTACCACCAGAATTAATCTCTTGATTAACTAGTGCTGTTAATAAGACTCTACATAAAGCAATATAATCTACTCCACTATGATCATAAAACCGTTTATCTTCAATACTAATTACAGCATTAATATAGTTTGGGTTAATACTATCTATCTTTACATAGTCAGTTTCTTTTCTTATTTCATTAACTTTATCAACTAAAGGTTGTTCTTCAATAGCTTCTTTATATCTAGAGAAACCTAATACACCTAATATAGTAAGTAATAAGGTTATTACTACTAATAAACTTACAAATATTCTTTTTATAATTTTCATGTTATCAGCATATGTATTATAACACTTAATATCCTTTATTCTTTAATATTTCATAATTGTAATAAAAAAACACTTCAAAGAAGTGTTATTTATTCATCTCAACGCTTTTCATGATTGATTTAATTTGTGCTTCAGATGGTTTTCTACCCATTTGCATAAACATTGCACGAATCATTTTTTCATTAATTGGTGGATTCTCTTTTAAAGATTTTTCAAACTTTTTACGAGTAAAGTAGAAACCAGCTGCTAGGCCTATAATTAGTCCTACTAATAAACTCATAATTGAAGGAAATAAAACTCCGTCCATAACTATACCTCCTATTCTAACATTAGTACTATTCTACTATTATTTTAAGCATTTTACAAGAGTAAATGTTCCATTTCATCAAATATTAGAAACTTAGGTGATACTCTTTCAATATAATCTAAAAAAGGGTTATGTTCTACTATATTTACTTCTAAATAATTATTGAAAACTTCTAGTGTATATGTAACCCTAGTAAGGTTATTTTCAATAATTATTATAGAAGATACTACTAATAAATCATCTCGATCATAGAAGTAAGATATGCCATTAAATAATTCACTAACACTATAGTGGTTTACCATTTGATATGATTGTAAATTATTTAATAGCATTAGTTTATAAAAAGCTTGTGGATGTTCATTAAACATTACTTTATATTCATCTTTAATTAGGTATATGCGATATTTCATATTATCACCCTAATTAAACATATAATATTACTAATAAGAAATTTGTCGAATAATGACTAAAATTTTTCTATTGTTACAATTTTACCTAATTTTCTTAGAATTGTAGCAATATTCTCTACTACCTTAAGCTTTTCGCTTAAGGATATTGGAGAATAAGCTATAGCATTATGAGCTGGATTAGAAGCAGTACCTATTAAAAAGTTAATTGCACTACAATCCGCTAATAACAAATGTGCTAATTGAAATGCTCCATCCTCATAATTAGCATCTAAAAATTGTTCATAATAGACTTTAGTTTCTAAACAAGCTTCTAAATATCTAGAAACTTTTGCTAAAGTTAATGCTCCTTCACATACAAGATCAATACCATCTATATAAGCAATTGGAGGCACTTCACTATCAAGGCTAATTAATTGTTCCATTTTAAGTTCTTTATTTAATACTCTAGCTACTATTTGTGAAGTAGTACCTCCACAAACTATTTTAGCTCCTGTGGCTTTAATTAATTTATTTACTACTATTTCATCATCTGACTTATTACTAGGAGGACCAACCATTAAACTAGCATATCTAGGAAATAGAATATGTGCACAAGCAACAGTAGAATCATCTCCTGGCATTCCTTGATATAAATCATTAACAGCATATAGAAGATTCTTAACTGTTTTTCTAGCTGTATCTTCATTACGATATAACGTAGTTATATGTTGAACTATTTCTTCTTGATTCCAACCAAAATTTAGTATTTGACCAATACCAGCATGTACAATACCATCAGAAAACATAATTATATAATCATCAGGTTGAACTATAAAATGAGCTTCTCTTATAGTCTTACCTGATTTAACACTTATATTTCTTTCAATATTTATATTATTACCATTACGCATTAAAACTACTTCAGGATTATCAAATTCAGCTAAATAAGCTCTACCATCAAAGAATACTTGCAATACTATAAAAGTACTATAAGCTATTCCTCTTTCTTTACATTCAGGAAGAGTAGCACTTATTGTTTCTACAGCATCATCAATACTAGTTCCTTCAGCAATCATAGTACTTAATATTTCACTAGTTAAAGTTGCTAAAATATTAGCTTTTACACCACTACCTAAACCATCAGCTAAAACAATAGTACAACTATCATCATTATAAGCAACCTTAACCTTATCACCACATAACTCTTCATTCTTTTTATTTAGTGATGAATAAGCAGCCTCAACATGTACTTTCATTATTGATCCTCTTCCTGAATAGTTTTATTAAGTCTTGTTAATACTACTTTAGTTTCAGCTGTTGTTTCTCCTAATAAACTAGCTATTTCTTGTACAACACGCATTTGTTTTTCTATTACCTTTTGCGTAGAATCGATACTATCTTTACGTAAACTTCTCATCTTTTCTTTAGCTCTAGTGTCTTGTGTTAAATCAGTTAGTAATATTACTATAGCATTTTGTTCTTTAATAGGGATTAATACATGTTGTAGTACCTTATTATATACTTCATATTCAGAAGTTATATAATCTACTTCATTTAAAATTTTAAGTTTACTAGATATTTCTTCATTAGGTAATAAAGCTTCAATATTAAATCCTTTAACACTAAAGTTTTGTAGATTTAATAGTTCTATTGCACTTGGGTTTATTTCTAATACACATAGTTTATCATCTAATACTATTATACCATTTGGTGTATGATGTATTATTA
>JAVXTN010000045.1:0-7864 GCA_036642635.1 Erysipelotrichaceae bacterium | reverse complement strand
TCAAGACTTTATTATAGGATTAGAAAATCAAGAAAGAGAAAGAACTGGAATAAAATCATTAAAAATAGGTTATAACCGTATCTTCGGTTACTATATAGAAGTAACTAAAGGAAATATAAATTTAATTAAAGAAGAATTTGGCTATGTACGTAAACAAACTTTAACTAATTGTGAACGCTATATTACGCCACAATTAAAAGAAAAAGAAGATGCTATCCTACATGCTCAAGAAAATAGTATAAGAATAGAAACAGAATTATTCATGGATATATTAGCTAAAATACGTGTGTATTTACCTAAACTTCATGATCTAGCACAAGGATTATCAACAATGGATGCACTATATTCATTAGCAGAAATAAGTAGTAATATCGGTTATGTAAGACCCAAATTCCAAAAACAACATAGTATAGAAGTAATAGATGGAAGACATCCTATATTAGAAAAAATCATGAAAAATACTAGCTATGTACCAAATTCATTAATAATGAAAGAAGGTAATGAAATAGAAATTATAACTGGACCCAATATGGGAGGTAAATCTACCTATATGAGACAAGCAGCAGTAATAGTGTTATTAGCACAAATAGGCTGTTATATTCCTGCTAAATCAGCTACATTACCTATATTTGATAAAATATTTACAAGAATAGGGGCAAGTGATGACATAATGAGTGGTCAATCTACGTTTATGGTAGAAATGATAGAAGCAAACAATGCATTAAAAAATGCTACAGAAAACTCATTAATTCTATTTGATGAAATAGGAAGAGGAACATCTACCTATGATGGAATGGCATTAGCCCATGCTATATTAGAATATATTTCATTAAATATTAAAGCTAAAACATTGTTCTCAACTCATTATCATGAATTAACAGGTTTAGAAGAAACACATAAAGATATAAGGAATAAACATGTAGAAGTATATGAAGAAAATGATCATGTAACATTCTTATATAAAATTAGTGATGGTAAAGCAGATAAATCATATGGTATAAATGTAGCAAGATTAGCTAAACTACCAGAAAGTCTATTAGCAAGAGCTAAGCAAATATTAGATTCATTAGAACTAGATACTAAAGCAGATATACAACAATCTAGCATGTTAATAGTAGAACAAAGTAATCCTAAATATGAACATATTATAGAACAAATAAATAGTGTAGATCCTAATGCTATGACCCCATTAGATGCTTTAAGTTTTATAACTGAATTAAAGAAAAACCTAGAATAGGAGGTGCTAAAATGAGTATTATTAATCAATTAGATGAACATCTTACAAATATGATAGCAGCTGGTGAAGTAGTAGAAAGACCAGCAGGTATAGTTAAAGAATTAATTGAAAATTCTATTGATGCTAAAAGTAGTGCAATAACTATAAATATTAAACAAGGTGGAATAGAACTTATTGAAATTATCGATAATGGTATAGGGATGGATAAAACTGATGCTACATTAGCTTTTGAAAGACATGCTACTAGTAAATTATCTAGTATTGATGATTTATGGAATATTAATACGATGGGTTTTCGTGGTGAAGCTATTCCTTCAATAGCTTCAGTAAGTAAAATGCTATTAACTACTAATGATGGTAGTGCTTCTACTCAAGTTTGTGTAGAATATGGTAGTGATAAAAAAGTATGTGCGGCTTCTTTACCTAAAGGTACTAAAATAGAAGTCATAAATTTATTTCAAAAGACTCCAGCTCGTTTTAAACATTTAAAGAGTCCTAACTATGAATCTTCTTTAGTAATTGATATAGTTCAGAAGTTTGCTTTAGGTAATCCTGATATTTCTTTTACTTTGAATAGTGATAATCGTGAAGTATTTTGTTCATTAGGTAATGGTAAGATTGATCAAATTTTAATGAATATATATTCTAGAGATGTAGCTGTTGGTTGTATTCCCCTATCTTTAAAAGATAATGATTACAGTATAACTGGCTTTTGCGTTCTTCCAAGTTATGCTCGTGCTAATAAATATCATATGTATATCTTTATAAATAAAAGAATGGTAAGAAATTATCCCTTACAAAAGGCTATTTTAGATGCTTATAGTGCTTACCTACCTAATGATCGCTACCCGATATGCGTAATTAATATTGAAATGGATGCTAAATTAGTAGATGTTAATGTTCATCCTAGTAAATGGGAAATACGTTTAAGTAAAGAAAAACAGTTAGATGATCTTCTTAAAGCTGCTATTACTAATGCTTTAAATAATCATATGGGTGTAAACCAAATACAGCCAACAACAGTTCATAAAGAAAAAGTACTTGTACAAGAATTAGATTTTAATAATATTGATCAAATTATAACAAGTGTACCAGATAGATCTATACCTTCATCAACAAGTACAAAAGAAGAAACGATACCTGAAAGACTAACAAGAGAATTTAAAGAGAAAACAATAGTTAATGAAGTTCAGGAAACTATAAATAACTATAATGATAAGGTTGAAGAAACTCAACCAGCAATAAGTGCTGAACCTACTGCTCCAATCACAACTTCAACAAACGAACAATTCTTACAAGAAGAAGTTGTTGAAGTAGCTGAAGAAACTGAAGTAGTAAATCCATCTTTTCCTAATATGCAAGTACTAGCCCAAATGAGTGGAAGATATATACTTGCTCAAGGAGATGACGGTTTATATATTATAGACCAACATGCTGCACAAGAAAGATATCACTATGAGTACATACAAGAAAAACTAATAAATAGTAAGACTGACATTCAACCCTTATTAGTACCTATATGTGTTAATACAACAAGCGCAGCCTGTATGCATATAGAAGACATTAATAATAAGTTGTCTTTCGCTAATATAAAATTAGAAGTATTTGGTGAAAATAAATTACTATTAAGAGAAGTACCAGCATGGATGATAAACTATGATTTAACCCAGTTTATACAAGATTTAGTAGATTTATACTTAAAGAATTATGAAGTAGAAATAGAAACATTAAGAAAACATGCCATAGCAACTCTTGCTTGTCATTCATCTATAAGATTTAATCGTAATCTTACATTAGAAGAAATGAAACAAGTAGTTAATGATCTACGTAAATGTAAACAACCATTCCATTGCCCACATGGAAGACCAACATTTATTTTACTAACTCATAAAACTTTAGAAAAGGACTTTTATCGCCTTGGATAAATTATTAGTAATTGTGGGCCCAACTGGAGTAGGTAAAAGTAAATATTCAATAGAATTAGCTAAACAACTAAATGGAGAAATAATTAGTGGGGATGCTTACCAAATTTATAAAGCAATGAGTATCGGAACAGCTAAAATAACTAAAGAAGAAATGCAAGGAATACCACACTACTTAGTAGATGAGTTAAACTTTGATCATCCCTATAGTGTAGCTGATTTTCAAAGACTAGCTCGAAAACACATTGAAACAATTATAAGTAAAGGTAAATTACCAATTATATGTGGAGGAACTGGACTATATATTAAAGCAGTTCTCTATGATTATGTATTTGAGAAAGAAGAAGTAGATGAAGAATATAAAGCGCAATTAAAAAACTATAGTAATGAAGAACTATATGAACAATTAAGAATAATTGATGCTAAAAGTTTAGAAACAATTCATATAAATAATAGACAAAGAGTAGAAAGAGCTCTAATGATTGCTCATAGCGGTAAACTTAAAAGCGATATAGTAGATGAACAACAACATAAACTATTATATGATGCTACTATTATAGGATTAACATTACCTAGAGAACAGCTATATGAGAAAATTAATCAAAGAGTAAATACTATGATGGAAACTGGATTACTAAGTGAAATAGAGCAACTATTGAATACTGCTAATAAAACTAATATTGAAGAAGTATGGAATTTACAAGCAATGAAAGGAATAGGCTATAAAGAATGGAAAAACTACTTTGATAAAGTAGCAACCAAAGAAGAAACGATAGCACTAATTCAAAAAAACAGTAGGAACTTTGCTAAACGCCAATATACATGGTTTAATAATCAATTAGAAGTAAATTGGATAAATGTTACTACTAAGGAAGAAACACTTAAAAGAGCTCTAGAAATATTTAAAAA
Organism: Erysipelotrichaceae bacterium; assembly: GCA_036642635.1. Lineage (GTDB taxonomy): Bacteria > Bacillota_I > Bacilli_A > Erysipelotrichales > Erysipelotrichaceae > JAVWHP01. The sequence continues at coordinate 3,796 of JAVXTN010000045.1, read as the reverse complement.
ATAGCCCATAAATAGGTTATAATTATGAAAAATAATGAAATCAACTGAAACAAATGTAACGAAATGTGGTAAAATTAAAGTAGCTATGCAGAGTGGCTATTTTTTTCTAATACATTAAAGTAAAAAATAAGTAAACATACAAAACGTATGGACATGAAAGTGAGATGTTAATATGAGTAATAAATATACTATACCAGAAGGAACACGCGATTTAGTACTTGGAGAATGTTGGATCAAAAAGAATCTAACAAACGACCTAGAACATATCTTAGATACATGGGGCTATAAAGAAGTAGTAACCCCAACAACAGAGTTTTACCAAACATTCAATCCAGGATTTCAATATCTAGAAGATGAAGACATGTACAAATTCTTTGATAGTAATGGAAGAATATTAGTCCTAAGACCAGATATGACATTACCAATCGCAAGAGTAGTAGCCACAAGATTTAAAGACAGTCCAATGCCTTTAAGATTTAGATATACAGCAAACATCTTTCATGTAAACAATAAATTAAGCGGAAGAAGAAATGAATTCAGTGACTGTGGAGTAGAATATATAGGAGCACAAGGATTTGACTCAGACCTAGAAATACTAGTAACAGCATTAGAATCTATGAAAATACTAAAGAATATTCATTATAAATTAGAAATAGGAAACGTAAATATATTCAAGGCAGCAGTTAAAAACATAAACCTAAATGAAGAAGAGATAGCAACACTTCTATCATTAATGGATAAAAAGAGCCTTAAAGCTTTAGATGATTTCTTAGCTAAAACAAATTTAAGTGAACAACATAAACTATTCTTTACTAAATTACCATGGTTATTTGGAGGAGTAGAAGTTTTAGAAGAAGTCAAAACAGTAGCTTTTAATGATGAAATTAAAGAAGAAATTAATTATTTAGAAAAATTAAATGATGCTATAATAGAATTAGGTTATAAAGATTTAGTTACTTTTGATTTAGGTATGGTTCATCGTTTAAGTTACTATTCAGGTTTAATATTTAGAGGCTATGCTGATGGAGTAGGTATAACTATTCTTACAGGTGGTCGTTATGATAAACTAATAAAAATATATGGTAGAGACTTACCAGCAGTAGGTTTTGCTATTAAACTAGATGCATTATTAGAAGCTATAGATGAAGAAATATATCCTAAATTAGAAAGATTAGTTATTGAATACCCAACTAATAAAATTGTGGATGCTTTAAAGTTAGCTAAAACTAAACGAGAAGAAGGACTAGTAGTTGAACTTCACCAAAATAATGAATTAACTGATATTAAAGAGAGAAGGGATTAACATGAGTATAAGTATAGCTCTAACTAAAGGAAGATTAGAAAAAGAAACAGTAAAACTATTAGATATTGCTGGCTATGGAACTGAAGAACTTAAAGATAAAGGACGTAAGCTTGTATTTCATGATACTAAAGAAGATATAAAGTATTTCTTAGTTAAAGCTGCTGATTCTATAACTTATGTAGAACATGGAGTAGCCGACATTGGTGTCGTAGGAAGTGACACATTAGCTGAAGTAGATGATGATTACTATGAAGTACTAGATCTAGAAATAGGTAAATGTAGCTTCATAATGGCAACACTACCAGATATTGATATCTTTAAAAAGATCGGACACATTAAAATAGGAACAAAGTACCCAACAGTAACTAAAAACTATTTTAAAAGTAAAGGTATGGATGTAGAAATAATAAAGATAGAAGGAAGTGTAGAACTAGCACCAATCCTAGGACTATGTGATGCTATTGTAGATATTACAGAAACAGGAACAACATTAAAAGAAAACGGACTAGTAATCTATGATACAGTTTCTGAAATATCAGCAAGAGTAATAGTAAATAAAGCTAGTTTTAAATTAAAAAGAGAAGAAATTAAAAAGATATTAGATAACTTATCTAACAGTATAGCTAAAGTAAGAAAATAACTTATAGAAGAAAGAAAAAGGAGGTTTCATGATATGTTAAAAAAATTAAAATGCAATAACGAAACAAAACTAGAACTTATTAAAGAATTAAAATCAAGAGAAGGCGAAAGTGATGCAAATGTTATTAAGATTGTTAGTGAAGTATTAAAAGATGTAGAATTAAGAAAAGATGAAGCATTATTTGATTACACTAAAAGATTTGATGGGGTAGAACTTAGTCATCTAGCAGTAACAAAAGAAGAACTAGAAGATTGCTTTAATTTAGTTGATAAAGAGTTTATAGATAATATGTTAGAAGCTAAAGCTAATATAGAATTCTATCATGAAGCCCAAAAGAAAAACGGATTTATATTAACTAAAGCTGATGGAGTATTCCTAGGCCAACGTGTTCAAGCTATAGAAAAAGTAGGAGTATATGTACCTGGAGGTACTGCTGCCTATCCTTCTAGTGTATTGATGAATGTAATACCTGCTAAGGTAGCGGGAGTCCAAGAAATAATAATGGTAACACCACCAGATAAAAAAGGCGGAATTAATCCATATATAGGAGTAGCCGCTAAGATAGCAGGTGTAGATAAAATTTTTAAAGTAGGAGGAGCCCAAGCAATAGGAGCTCTAGCCTATGGAACTGAAACAATAACTAAAGTAGATAAGATAGTAGGACCAGGTAATACCTTTGTAGCAACAGCTAAAAGATTAGTCTTTGGAAGAGTAGATATTGATATGATAGCAGGACCTTCTGAAATACTAGTAATAGCTGATGAAGGAGCAAACCCAAGTTATGTAGCTGCTGATTTAATGTCACAAGCAGAACATGATAAATTAGCAAGTTCTATCCTAATAACAACATCAAGTAAATTAATTGAAGAAACAGAAAAAGAACTAAGTAAACAGTTAGCAACATTATCTAGAAAAGAAATAATTGAAGCATCATTAGCAAAGTATGGTAAAGCAATATTATGTGAAACAATAGATGAATGTATTGAACTATCTAATCAAGTAGCACCAGAACACTTAGAACTAATGATTGAAAACGCAACAGAAAAATTAGGACAAGTAACACATGCCGGATCAGTATTCTTAGGATACTATACACCAGAACCAATAGGAGACTACTTCGGAGGAACTAATCACGTATTACCAACTAATGGAACAGCAAGATTCTACTCAGCACTATCAGTAGACAGCTTTATAAAGAAAAGTAGCTTTCTGTACTACTCTAATGAAGCAATTCAAAAAGACGGAAATAAAATAATAAATATAGCAGAACATGAAGGATTAAGTGCACATGCTAACTCAATAAAAGTGAGGATGAAATAATGGGCCAATTCATATACGAAAGTACACAAGAAAGCGGAGACATTATTGTTAACGCTAATGAAAACAATATAGAACTAGATCCAATCATCAAAAAAGAAATACAAGAAGCAATAGCAAACATACCATTAAACAGATACCCAGAAAATGAAAACTATGAAATATGTAAAGCCTTTGCAAACTACCTTAAGGTAAGTGTTGATGAAGTATGCGCAGGAAACGGATCTGACGCCATGCTATGCCAAGTAATAAACAATGAAATAAATAAAGATGACATCCTATACACAATAGATCCAGACTTCTCAATGTATGACTACTATGTTTCAGCAAACCAAGGCCAAGTAATAAAACATAAAACTAAAGAAGACGGAAGCTTTGATATAGAAGAATTTATAAAAGAAGGAATCAAAACCAAACCAAATCTAATAATATTCTCAAACCCAAACAACCCAACATCAAATATATTAAACAATGAAGAAATACTTAAAATAGTAAAAGCATTCCCAAACATTAAAGTAGTAATAGATGAAGCATAT
>JAVXTN010000044.1:729-8033 GCA_036642635.1 Erysipelotrichaceae bacterium | reverse complement strand
AATGTACTTCCTGTAATATTACTTTTATAAGTATTTGGGTGACTAGAACCAATGGCTTAAAAACCAACTTTGCTTATAGATTTGTTATAACAATAAATAATTATGATACTATTAAAGTTGACTTACCTCAATAAAATGATTTTATCATAGGACTATCACTAAGTAAATTACTATTTGTAATAAATATTACAAAAAAAACAAGACTAGCATGTAACATAAAAAGAATGCTAAGCAATAGCTTAGCATTCAATAATTTAATATAGATCTTAAAACTTTAATAGTTAGTTTCTCTTACTTCAAAATATGCTTTAGCATGATCACATACTGGACATATTTCAGGAGCATTAACTCCAACATGAAGATGACCACAATTTAAACATTCCCAAACTACAACTTCGCCTTTTTCAAACACTAGGTTATTTTGGATATTGTTTAATAAAGCAACATATCTTTCTTCATGAGTCTTTTCAATAGCAGCAACTCCATCAAAAGTAGCAGCAATAGAATCAAAACCTTCTTCACGAGCAACAGCAGCAAACTCCTTATACATAGAAGTCCACTCAAAGTTTTCACCACAAGCAGCATCCTTTAAATTCTCTTCAGTAGAAGGCATACCACCATGTAATAACTTAAACCATAATTTAGCATGCTCACGTTCATTAGCAGCAGTCTTTTCAAACACATTACCAACCTGAACATAACCATCTTTCTTAGCCTTAGAAGCATAATAAGTATACTTGTTTGTAGCCTGTGATTCACCTGCATAAGCAGCTAATAAATTTTGTTCCGTCTTTGATCCCTCTAGTTTCATAAGAATCTCCTCTCTAATATTTACCTTTTGAAATATGACTAGCTAATTCAGCCTTAGACATTTCCTTGATAGACCAAGCATAATCCTTAGCTTTATTAAAAACACTAACACAAGTTGGATCTAAGTTATCCATAATACCAGCTTCACATATAGTATCTATATCCATACATAATTGAATAAGAGACATATGTAAATCATTAGAAGCATCACTACGATAAACCTTAGTAGCTGCCTCCTCATCCAATAAAGAAAACTCTTTAGCACCACACTTTAAACAAACAGCTGGAGTAGAGTCAGCTTCAATATTCATTCCACATACTTTACATTTGTATAATGACATGTCATTACCTCCTTTAATATATTTATATTGTAATCTATTTAGAACCAGTATGCACGCATTTTGAATAAAATTATAAAAAAAGTAAAACAAAGAAACAATGAATAATTAAAGAAAACATATAAAAACTCAAAATTTAAAGAGAATATTCAATAAATTTTAAGAAATACTAAGAAAAAGTGAGAATTATAAAGAAATAACTTGTTTTTTTTTATAAAAGAGATAAAATTTAAGTATTAGGAGGATTATACTATGACAGAAGAACACCCATTTAAAGATTTTGGAACAAATTTATTTAGTGAAAGTGTAATGAAAGAGAGATTACCATACCCTGTATATAAAAGTTGGAAAACAGCAACAAAGAAAGAAGATGCATTAGATAGAAATACAGCAGATGCAATAGCACATGCAATGAAAACATGGGCAATGGAAAAAGGAGCAACACATTTTTCTCACTGGTTCCATCCAATGACAGGAACAACAGCAGAAAAACACGATAGTTTTGTAGAACCTGGAGAATACGGACAAATGATAACAAGATTCTCAGGAAAAGCATTAGTAAAAGGAGAAGGAGATGCATCAAGTTTTCCAAGTGGAGGATTAAGAGCAACATTTGAAGCAAGAGGATATACATATTGGGATTGTACAAGTCCAGCATTTATAAGAGATAATGTATTATGTATACCAACAATATTTGTATCTTATAATGGTGAAACATTAGATAAGAAAGCACCACTATTAAAATCTATAGAAGCAATATCTAATCAAGCAACAAGAATAGTAAATGCATTTAAAGATAAAGATATAAAAAGAGTAAATGTTATGGTAGGATTAGAACAAGAATACTTTTTAATAGATAAAGATTTATATAATAAAAGAAGTGATATAGTACATACTGGAAGAACTTTATTTGGAGCAGTACCACCTAAAGGTGAAGGGGTAGATAATCATTATTATGGATCTATACCTACTAGAGTAAAAGAGTTTATGAAAGAATTAGATCAAGAATTATGGAAGTTAGGGATATATGCTAAAACTGAACATAATGAAGCTGCTCCTGCACAGTTTGAGATTGCTCCTTTATATGCTGATGCTAATATAGCAGTTGATCAAAATCAGATTATTATGGATATGTTAAAGAAGATTGCTGATAAACATCATTTTGCTTGTTTATTACATGAAAAGCCTTTTAAATGTGTAAATGGATCTGGGAAACATAATAACTGGTCATTAGTATGTGATGATGGTCAAAATTTATTAGAACCTGGGGATAGACCTCATGAAAATATTAGATTCTTATTATTTGTTTGTGCTGTTATTAAGGCTGTAGATAAATATCCTGAATTATTAAGGATGGCTGCTAGTAGTTATAATAATGATCATAGATTAGGGGCTAATGAGGCTCCTCCAGCAATTGTTTCTATATGTATGGGTTCACACTTAGAAGATATACTTACACAGCTTACACGTGGTGTAAAGCTGTCTAGTAATGTAGAAGAAGCTACATTCTCTATAGCTAATCTATCATTTGTTCCTAAAGATACAAGTGATCGTAATCGTACATCTCCTTTTGCTTTCACTGGTAATAAGTTTGAATTTAGAATGGTAGGTTCTTCATTATCTGCTTCTACTACTAATATTGTATTAAATACTATTGTAGCTGATGAACTAAGTAATATAGCTAATGAATTAGAACAATATAAATATATCCAAGATATTAGAGAAAAATCACTTGATATATGTTCATCTATCATGAAGGAACACAATAAAGTATTATTTAGTGGTGATGGTTATTCTCCTGAATGGTTAGATGAAGCTTCTAAACGTGGTCTTCCTAATATTCCTACATACTATGAATCTATCTCTGCTTTAATCTCAGATAAAGCTATAGCTTGTTTTACGCGCAACAACGTTTACCAAAAGAATGAACTTGAAGCGCGCGCGGAAATCCTTTACGAACAATTTGTTAAAACTGTAGCTGTAGAAATAGATACTTTCTTAAAGATCACTAAGAAATCTTTCCTTCCTGCTCTTATTAAAGAAATTAAGTTCTATGCTGATGCTTATAATTCTCTAAATCAAGATAATGATTTCTTAGAAAAACATATTAAGCATTTAACTAAAAAACTTACTGAATTAAATGTAGCTTATGATAATTTAGATTTCGTAGGTAAACAAATTCATAAGTTCCCTACTAATAAAGAAAAGGGTAAGTATTTCAATGAATGTGTTGTTGATACTATGAGTCAATTACGTAAAGTAATTGACGAATTAGAAGATGAAATGGCTTCAGAAAATTATCCTTTCCCAACATATGAAGAGATGTTTACTTCTGTCAAATAATTATAAATATGTCTAAATACGTGATAAAGACAGAAGTATATTAATGTTTTTGTTAGTTTAAATAAACTAACAATTAATTTTAATTTCTTTCATCTGTATTTCATCTTTATATAGTACTTAAAATAAGAAAAAGACTTTACATCCTTAATGTAAAGTCTTTTTCTTATTCTATTTATTAATCTTTTTATTTCTTATCAAGTTTTATCAATATCTACTACTTCCATCTTTTTTAATCTATAATCTAAATACTCTTTAATTGCTGAATATATAATAGCAAATGTTGGTACTCCAATAAACATACCTACTACTCCAAAGAGTCCACCTCCTACTACTACAGAGAATAAGATACATAAACTTGGAATTCCTAATTTATCACCTAAAATTAATGGTCCTAATATATTACCATCAAACTGTTGTAGAACTAATATAAATAATGAGAACCACAAAGCATCTATCGGTTTAATTATCATTAATATAAATATACCAGGAACAGCTCCTATAAAAGGACCAAACACAGGTATCATATTAGTACAACCAACTATAACACTTAATAATAAAGCATAAGGCAATTGTAATATACTCATACCTACATAGCATAATATACCTATAATTAAAGAATCAATTGCTTTACCTATAATGAAATTATTAAATATATCATTAGTTCTTAATGTTAATATTCTTATATAGTCAGCAGCATTTTTAGGAAAGAACGCATAATTTACTTTTTTAGCAAATCTAAAGAACTTCTCTTTATCTAGCATTAAATATAAACCTGCTACTATTCCTAGTAACACATTAAATAATGATTTCATCATTTGATAAGATACATTAACTACCTGTGGTACTAAACCAGAAAAGAAATTAGTTATCTTTGTTGTTATTTCTTGTTGTGTTCCAAATAATGAATTAATTATATTAGCATCTAATTCATATTTTATTATCATTTCATCTACAAAGCTTTCAAACTGTTTTAAATAGCTTGGAAATTCATTAACTAAAGATTTAACACTTGTAACTAGTTGTGGAATTAACAGCATTAAAAATAAGCTTACTATGGCAATACCAAATATTAAAGCACTTATAGCACTTATCTTCCTTATTGTTTGATCCTTTAGTTTCGTTTTAGCTTTTAATTTCTTTTCAACATATATCATTGGTTGATTAAGTAGAAATGCTACTGCGCATCCTAATATAAATGGAAATAGTAATGTAAATAATCCTGATAAATAGTTTTTAACTATCGGATAATTAAAGAATATAAAATATGTTAATACTGCTATTATAGCCACTATACCATAGGTCATAACATTCTTTTTCATTTGTTCATCAAATCTGTATTTCATATTATCACCTCTTTTTTTATTATAGCACACTACTTCATATTATTTATTTCTTTTAAAATATTTTCTTGAATTGGATCAGTATAATTTCCTTGTACTTCATCTTTACAACTTCCAAATGGATGTTTACTCATAACAATGCATGGTGGAAGTTGTACTCTTTTAAATATATTGCGTTGTATAGTTCTTGTAAACCATTTAATATCTTTAACAAATTCTATTGGGTTATCTAGACCGTAGTATTTAATCCATTTATATAATGGTTTAGTTTTTATACTTTCGTCTAGATATGAATTTAGATAGCTGTATAAGTTTCCTTCTTTCATTAGTATGTTTAGTAATTGATCGTGATAGAACCATTTCATTGGGTCTAATTGTTTATCTTTAAGTTCAGCACTTGGTGGCATTATCCATTCTATTTTATCACCATCAATTGTTGGTAAAAGGGATTCTGGAATTATTACGCTTTCAGCGTTTAGTTCTCTACATATTTCAAAGATATCCACTTTAGTTAAATCTCCTAATGGTGAAACTGCTCCGATACTATCTCCATACATAGTACAGTAACCGAGTGCTACTTCTACTTTATTTCCATTATTTACTACTACTCCGCCTTCAACACTCGCAAAGCTTGATAGTAAATGTCCTCTTAATCTTGCTTGTATATTCTCATTAGTTAATGAACTATTCTTATCATTTGGATAGCCATATTCTTCAAGTGTTATATTAGTAGCTTCAACTAATTTTTCAATACTACCATCTATACATTTAATATTTAATTTATCAGCTAAGTAATTAGCATTATTCTTAGTACACTCGCTATTATAGTGTGTAGCTAAATTATAGCCTATTACTCTTTCACTTCCTAATGCTTTAACTAAGAGTGCTGCACTCAGGCTACTATCTAAGCCTCCAGACAAACCAATAATCCAAGGTAACTTAGAACCAAAACAAATTCTATCAAAGTCTCTAATCCCTTGTAGTAGGGCTGTTAGCCTACTACAGTTCATATATTGAATAGAATTAGAAGACTCTAATTCTATTAGTTCATAGTGTTCTATGGAATAAGGTAGTTGAGTTAAGTACTTATTATCTCCATATATAAAACTTCCACCATTATAAACTATAACATTCTTACTTGTTAATTCACTACCTAGTGAATTAACACAAATAGTCCTATTTGTAAATGATGGTTGGTTAGGATAACTACTACTAGTTAAATTTATATTCCAACCATCATTTGAAGTAAGAATACCTAAATTTAGGTGGAAGACCATATCTTTATATACTATATTAGAAGTAATTTCACTACTATTTAAATATTTATATTCATTCATATAATTATTAGTATTTAAAGTTCTACTACTCATTTGTGTATTACCATTATAAGAAAAGAATATACAATCAAATATCATGTTATGTACTGCTTTAATATTACCCCATACTATAGCTATGTCTTTAGCTTCTTTAGCTATTAAATCATTATAGCTAGTTAATAGTTTCATTAGTTCATTATTTTTATAGTGTTCTCCTAATAAGAATCCTCCTATACAGTGAGCTGGAAGTATTACCATATCAGCTTTATCAGCTTTTGCTTTAATAATATATTTTAATATATTATTATAGTTAACTTCGAATTCTAAGACGTTTACATTCATTTGTATCATTGCTATTTTCATATTATTATCTCCATTTCTTCTTATAGAGTTTAACATTAAGTATAAAAAAAAGGAAGTGTCCTTCCTATTTTTTATACTTATATTTTATTAATTCATCTACTGTTACCATTTGGTAGCCTTTTTCTTTTAGTAATGGTATTAATTGTTCTGTTGCATCAATTGAAGGTTGGTACATATCATGCATCAATATAATGCTTCCATCTGTTACGTTTTCTAGTACTACGTTCTTAATTGCTTCAGCATTTCTAGTTGCCCAGTCTCTTGTATCTATTGTCCATAATATAATATGGTCTTCATCATATAAACTATGTAAGTTATCACTTTCAGCTCCAAAAGGAGGTCTAACATAACTAGGATCATATCCAGTTAATGAGAATATAGCATCTGAAGTATCAAACATTTGTTTCTTTGTTGCATTCATATCTAATGATCTTAAATCTGCATGATCATATCCATGACTTGCTATTTGGTGTCCATCCATATATTCTCTTTTTATTAATTCTGGATATTCTTTTACTCTTGATCCTAATGTAAAGAAAGTAGCACTTACATTCTCTTTAGCTAATACATCTAACATAGCTGTAGTAAATGCTCCTGAAGGTCCATCATCATAAGTTAATGCTATCATAGGCTTCTTTGGGTCTATCTTACGTTCTTTAACACTTAATGGAGTAGTAGGTGCTAATGATGGTATATTAACGTTCTGTAGCTTTATATAACGCTTATAATCAGCATATTTAAAATCTATTTGATCTTTATACCCATTAAAATAAAATACAACCTTATCTTTACCC
>JAVXTN010000044.1:0-719 GCA_036642635.1 Erysipelotrichaceae bacterium | reverse complement strand
AAACTACTTACTTCTTCTTTAACACTAATATTATTATTCTTAGCTACACTAGTTAAAGTACTAACATAATCTAATCTTAATACATCATCAACTTTAAGTAGTTTCTTATTCTTCTTATCATAATTAATCATATAACTATTTTCTTCTATATCTTTAGTTTCACTATTAATTATTTGATAATTTAATCTTAACACTATATAATTTTCAAATAGTTCTTCACTACTATAATCTAAGAAATATATAACATTTGGATCTACATTCTTATTAGCTTCTTCTTTAATCTTATTTACATATTTTTTTATAGTATTATTTAATTGTTCATCTTCAAAACTAGGATAATGTAAAGCTATATAACCTTTATCATTTTTATCTACTTCATTTATTAATGTTCCTATACTTTTATTAGCACTATCTACATTTCTATAGCTATCTCCATCATTTCCCTTTAGCTTAAAAAACATAAATGCTATTACTGCTACCATTGCTACTAATACTAATAAAACTATTACACTTAGTTTTACTCTACTATGTCCCTCTGTATTCATAATATCACCTCATAATTATTACTATTAATTATTCTATCATAATTATGTCCTTTTTACTAGTAATTATACCTCATATTATTTTATTGATTTTCTAATATTTCAGATATAGTTACTAGTTGATAATCTTGTTGTATTAATTCAGGTACTAGTATTCTTACTGCTTCTAATGTAGTA
>JAVXTN010000043.1:0-8086 GCA_036642635.1 Erysipelotrichaceae bacterium | reverse complement strand
TTTAATGGGAGGAATGTAAGATGGAAAAATCATTAAAACTATTATCACTGCTACTGGATTATCCGTCCGCCGAGATTCAGCAAGGGTTGCCATCATTTATAGATTATATGAATGAAGATAAGATTATATATGGTAATATTTTAGCTAAAGATATTAAGGATAAGCTAAGATTAGATGTTATAAGTTATACTGATAAGGGTTTTAGAGCTCCTCATTTAGTTGTTATTCAGGTTGGTAGTAATCCTGCTAGTAGTGCTTATGTTAATGGTAAGGAAAAGGATTGTGTTAGTGTAGGGTTTAAGTCTACTTTATTAAGATTAGATAATAATATAGAGGAAGAAGAGTTATTAAAGTTTGTTAAGGGTTATAATGATGATAGTTCTGTTGATGGTTTATTGGTTCAATTACCTTTACCTAAACATATAGATGCTAAAAAGATATTGTTTGCTATAGATCCTAATAAGGATGTAGATGGTTTTCATCCTTTAAATGTTGGTAAGATGATGATTAATGAACCTACTTATTTACCTTGTACTCCTTTTGGTTGTATGAGAATGTTAGAGTCTGTTGGTTACAATGATTTAAGTGGTTTAAATGCTGTAGTTATTGGTAGAAGTAATATAGTGGGTAAACCTGCTGGACAATTATTATTGAGGAAGAATGCTACTGTTACTACAGTACATTCTAAAACTAAGAATATAGAAGAGATTTGTAGTAAGGCTGATATCTTAATAGCTGCTATTGGTAAACCTAAGTTGATTAAAGAAAATTGGGTTAAAAAAGGTGCTATAATAATAGATGTAGGTATTAATCGTGGTGATGATGGTAAGTTAGTTGGAGATGTTGACTTTGATTCTGTTATAGACAAAGTTAAATATATTACTCCAGTACCTAAGGGTGTAGGATTAATGACTAGAGCTATGTTATTAGAAAATACAATGCAAGCTTATAAGGAGAATATTAAATAGGAGGTAACAATGGAATATAACTTAAATGATATAGTAGAGATGAAGAAGGAACATCCATGTCATAAATCTAAATATTGGAAGATAATTAGAATGGGTGCTGATATTAGAGTTAAGTGTTTAGGTTGTGGAACTAGTGTGTTATTTCCTAGAACTGAGTTTGAAAAAAGATTAAAGAAGATTATTGAAAAAGCACCTATAGAATAGGAAGAAAGAGGAACATATATGTCATTAACAGCAGGAATTGTAGGATTACCAAATGTAGGGAAATCAACTCTATTTAATGCAATAACTAAATCACAGGTAGAAGCAGCTAATTACCCATTTGCTACTATTCAACCTAATGTAGGAGTAGTAGAAGTACCAGATAGTAGATTAGATAGATTAATAGAGTTATTTAATCCTAAAAGAACTTTACATACTACTTTTGAATTTACTGATATAGCAGGATTAGTAAAAGGAGCTAGTAAAGGAGAAGGACTTGGTAACCAATTCTTATCTAATATTAGATTAACTGATGCTATTTGTCATGTAGTAAGATGTTTTGATGATAATGATATTACACATGTAGAAGGTAGTGTAGATCCAATTAGAGATATTGAAATAATAAACTTAGAACTAGTATTAGCAGATCTACAAAGTGTATTAACTAGATTAAATAAAGTATCTAAAAAAGCAGCAACTAGAGATCCAGCTTCTAAAGTAGAAGTAACTGTATTAAACCAACTTAAAGAAACTTTAGAGGCTGGAAATGCAGCAAGAACATTAGAATTTGAAAAAGAAGCATTAGAAGTAGTAAAAGGCTATAGCCTTTTAACTATAAAACCAATGATATATGTAGCTAATATGTCAGAAGAAGAAATAAGTGATCCTGAAAGTAATAACTACTATAAGATAGTTAAAGAATATGCAGAAAAAGAAGGTAATGATGTAGTAGCTATAAGTGCTAAAATAGAAGAAGAATTATCAGAATTAGATAAAGAAGAAAAAGATGTATTCTTAAAAGATTTAGGTATTAATGAAAGTGGACTAGATAAAGTAATTAGAGCTGCTTATAGTTTATTAAATCTAAAAACATATTTTACTGTAGGAGTAGAAGAAGTAAGAGCATGGACATTTAAAGATGGAATGACTGCACCACAATGTGCAGGAATAATACATACTGATTTCCAAAGAGGATTTATTAGAGCTGAAGCATTCTCATATGAAGATATAGATAAATACTGTACTGAGTTAGCAGTAAAAGAGGCAGGTAAATTAAGATCTGAAGGAAAAGACTATATAGTACAAGATGGAGATATACTAAACTTTAGATTTAATGTTTAGTATCTATAGGCATTAGCTTCTTGAAATAGTAATTGATAAGTGATAGAATGTTATTAGAATAAATATAAGGAGAGATAATATGAAATTAATAGTAGCTATTATGTCGAATGATGACAGCCCTGCTGTATCATCAGCATTAACAAAAGAAAATTTTTCAGTTACAAGACTTGCTACAACAGGAGGATTCCTAAGAGCAGGTAATACTACTTTAATAGTTGGAACAGATGATGATAAAGTTGAAAAAGCAATTGATGTAATAGGTGAATATTCAAGAAGAAGAAGTGAAGTAGTACCATCAACTGCTAGTTATGATATAGGAAGATATGCATCATTTCCAATAGAAGTACAAGTAGGTGGAGCAACTATATTCGTAGTTGATGTAGAACAATTTATAAGATTGTAGTAAATTAAGTAGTTTTAAGATAGTTATAAATTAAAGGATGGCACAGTAATGTGCTATCCTTTAATTTTGAGAATAGCTAAAAAGACTTAAATATTAGGATATACACAAAAATTAAAGAAATGGTAGGAAAACTTTATGAAAGATTCTATAAAATTTTCATAATTTTCACAGTCAAATGAATGGTAAATGGTGTATAATTAATTATACAATGAGTATGTAATTATTAATATGAATACAAACTTTATAAAAAATGGAAGATTTGAGATATCTAGGAGGATACGTATGATAACAGTAATTAAAAAAAGGGATGGAAGAGAAATATCTTTTATACCTGAAAAAATCACAAGAGCTATTTATTTAGCAGCAAGTACAGTAGCAGCAAGAGAAGGAGGAAACGCAGATTACAATGTAGCAGAAACACTAACCTCAAAAGTTGTTGGAGCACTTAATAAGGAATATAGTGAAGAAGTACCAAGCGTAGAAGAAGTACAAGATGCAGTAGTTAAAATACTAATTGAAAGTGGACACGCTAAAACAAGTGAAGCATATATTTTATATAGAGCGGAAAGAAATAAAATCCGTAATATGAAAACAAGATTAATGAAGAATATAGAAGAAATTACTTTTAGTGATGCAAATGATGCAGATATTAAAAGAGAAAATGCTAATATAGATGGAAATACAGCAATGGGAACAATGTTACAATACGGAAGTGCAGTATCAAGAGAATTCTGTTTGTCACAAATGATGAACCCAGAACACGCAAGACTACATGAAAACGGAGACATACATATACATGATATGGACTTTATGAATATGGGAACACTAACATGCTGTCAAATAAATCTAGAAAATCTATTTAAAGGCGGATTCTCAACTGGACATGGACATCTAAGAGAGCCACAGGATATATCAAGCTATGCTGCATTAGCAGCAATAGCAATACAAAGCGATCAAAACGATCAACACGGTGGACAAAGCGTACCAGCATTCGATTACTATATGGCACCAGGAGTAGCAAAAACATATAAGAAATTCTATAAAAGCAATGTAAATAAAGCACTAGAAATGATGGTAGGACTAGAAGTAAACGCAAAAGAAAAACTAGAAACACTAGAAAAAACAATAGGTAGTGAACCAAAACTAGAAATGGATGAAAAATATCTAGAAGCACTAGTAGGAATGCTAAAAGCAGACTATAAATTAAATGATAGTGATATAGAAAAAGTATTAGCATTTTCATATAAAGAAACATTTAAAGAAACAAATAAAGCAACATTCCAAGCAATGGAAGCATTTATACACAATTTAAATACAATGCATTCAAGAGCAGGAGCACAAGTACCATTCTCAAGTATAAACTTTGGAACAGATACAAGTGCAGAAGGAAGAATGCTAAGTAAGAATTTGATGCTAGCACAAGAAGCGGGATTAGGAAATGGAGAAACACCAATATTTCCAATACTAATATTTAAAGTTAAAGAAGGAATAAATTATAATAAGTTAGATCCTAACTATGATCTATTTAAATTAGCATGTAGAGTAAGTGCTAAAAGATTATTCCCTAATTTTAGTTTTATAGATGCTCCATTTAATTTAGAATACTATAAAGAAGGAAGACCAGAAACAGAAGCTACTTATATGGGATGTAGAACAAGAGTAGTAGGAAATGTTTGTGGAGAAGAAGTAGTAGATGGAAGAGGAAACTTATCATTTACAAGTATAAATTTACCAAGAATAGGATTAAAACATGGTAAAGCATTACATGGTAAATATGATGAAGTAGGATTCTTTAAAGAATTAGATGAAAAGATTGATGCTGTTGCTGCTCAATTGTTAGAAAGAATGGCAATACAAGGATCAAAGAAGGTTAAGAATTTTCCATTCTTGATGGGACAAGGAGTTTGGAAAGGATCTGAAAATTTAGATTGGGAAGATACTTTAGAAGAAGTAATTAAACAAGGTACTTTAACAGTTGGATTTATAGGATTAGCAGAGTGTTTAAAAGCATTGATAGGAGAACATCATGGAGAAAGTGATGAAGCTCAAGCTTTAGGAATGAAGATAATAGGACATATGAGAGAAAAGATGGATGATTATACAACTAAGTATAAATTGAATTTTTCTTTAATAGCTACTCCTGCTGAAGGATTATCTGGAAGATTTACAAGAATAGATAAGAAAGTATTTGGTGTAGTTCCAGGAGTTACTGATCGTGAATACTATACTAATAGTTTCCATGTTCCTGTATACTATAATATATCAGCTTTTAATAAGATTAGAAAAGAAGCACCTTATCATAACTTTACTAATGCTGGTCATATTAGTTATGTTGAAGTAGCTGGAGATCCTGAAAAGAATTTAGATGCTTTTGAAGCTATTGTACGTTGTATGAAAGAAGAAGGAATAGGTTATGGAAGTATTAACCATCC
Organism: Erysipelotrichaceae bacterium; assembly: GCA_036642635.1. Taxonomy (GTDB): domain Bacteria; phylum Bacillota_I; class Bacilli_A; order Erysipelotrichales; family Erysipelotrichaceae; genus JAVWHP01. The sequence goes on along the minus strand of JAVXTN010000043.1, from coordinate 2,960 downwards.
TTTAGATAGAGACCCTGTATGTGGCTTTAGTGGAGTTATAGAAGGTAGTGTATGCCCTAATTGTGGACGTAATGAAGAAGAAGGAGCAGTAAGATTCGAAAAGATAAGAAGAATTACTGGATACCTAGTAGGAACAGTAGATCGTTTCAATAATGCTAAAACAGCAGAAGTAAATGATCGTGTTAAACATGGAATTAAAGATTAGATTATCTGGCCCATTAACCATAGATAGTATTGTAGATGGTGTCGGATTAAGATGTGTAGTATGGACTCAAGGTTGTCCACATAACTGTCCTAATTGTCATAATCCTTTAACTCATGATATGCAAGGTGGAGAACTAGTAGATGTAGCCACTGTAGTAAAAGAAATTAAAGACACTCATCTACAAACTGGTCTAACTCTATCAGGAGGAGAACCATTCATGCAACCAGATGCTCTGTTACCTATTGTAGCAGCAGCTAAAGAAATGAATATGAATATATGGGCCTATACAGGATTCCTCTACGAAGATCTACTTACAGACCCACGTCGCAACAAGTTACTTAAAGAACTTGATATCTTAGTCGATGGTAAGTTCAAAGAAGAACTTAGAGATCCCTATCTAAGATTTAAGGGCAGCTCAAATCAACGTGTAATAGATGTCCAATCCTCATTAAAAAATAATAAAGTTATCTTAAGCGAATATAATTAAAATAACAACAACAATAAAGAGAAATAGCATAAAGCTATTTCTCTTTTAAGTTGTAGTAATATCATTAAGTTTTAGTTAATACTTTATTGTAGATCCATATAGTTTTATTAGCTATAACGAATTTAGTAGCATCAGTTTTAAGATCGTAACCTATAGATATAAAGATACCAGGAATATAGAAGTAATCATTAAGTTTAAATACTTGGTTAGATAGTCTATTACCATATTTATCACACTTAATACAAGGACCTGCTGGAATAGAGTTTCCACCATCACCTGTAAGTTCTTTATTCCATATACTATCTAGTTCAACAAGTACTTGTTGAACTAGAAAGATACCAGTTATACTGAATTTATCACCTATACTAATCTTATTGTTAATTATAGATGGTACATACTTCCAATTATAATGAATATCATTCAATAGTTTAGTACCATCTATAAAACAAACATCACTAATAAGCATATTACCATTTAACATATAAACACCATAACGATTCAACACATACATTGAATTGAATTTGCCACGAGCAAATTCAATATGAATATGATTCCCCGTAGCATTACCACTAGAACCTTCCTGAGCTATTTGAGTACCTTGTTTATAGCTAATTCCGGTATGTATACCGGATAAGGAGTCGTCATGGATAATTAGCAGGGTTAAGTAGTCTATAATGCCGTTAGCAAAGCGTACTTTAGATTTAGATTGCCACCAAACAGCATTACCATTCTTAGGATCAATAGCAACACATACTACATCACAAGGAGCATAAATTAAACTCTTACCACCATCACTACCAGACAAATCTAAAGCAAAACTACCTAAATGAGAACCAACATTATCAACCTGACTAATACGAGTTATTTCCATCGGAAATAACACATTAGAAATACCATTAGTTATACTAGTTTGATATTGCTTCATAAAACACCCCCTACTATTTAATATGAAAGAAATATAAATAAGTGAATATAAATTTATATTATTGTCAACAATATACTATGGAGGTGAAACAGATGAATAAAGTACTAAAGCTATTACTTCTTATCTTCCTAGTGAGTATCACAGGTATTTTATTATTATATATCGCTGCCTGGTTCACCCCCCTTAAATTAGATGAAAAGAAAGAAAATATAACTATATATGATATAAATAATAATATTATATATGAAAGTAACTTTAAAAAGAATATGAACTGGACCAACTATAATGACATACCCCAACTAATAATCAAAACAACAATCGAAGTAGAAGATAAACGTTTTAATATGCACTTTGGATTTGACCCTCTACGCATCACTAAAGCTATGATAAACAATATCAAACATGGCCAAATAATAGAAGGCGGAAGCAGTATCACTCAACAGTACGCAAAAAATCTATTCCTAACAAATGAACAAACAATATCAAGAAAACTAGAAGAAATGTATTATGCAAGTGCATTAGAAATGCAATACTCTAAAGAAGAAATACTAGAAGGATATTTAAATACACTATACTATGGACATAATATATACGGCATAACTTCAGCAGCCAAATACTTCTTCAATAAAGAACTAAAAGACCTAGATATAAATGAAACAGCTATGTTAATAGCCATCCCAAATGGGCCTGCACTCTATAGCCCCTACATTAATGAAACCAATGCTATTAAAAGAACAAACCTAGTCCTAAATATAATGCATGAAAACAACCTAATAAACGACCAAGCATATAATAAATCTAAAGAATATAAATATATATATAATAAAGATCATACAAACAACACAAGTGCAGAATACTATATAGAATCAACTATAGCAGAATTAAGAACCCTAAATATAGATACAACTAATATAAAAATATATACTTATTATAATCCAGAAGTACAAGAAATACTATCTACAAGTATAACTGAACATATTAAAATTAATGAAGAACTAGAAACAGCAGGAATTATAGTACAACCATATACAGGTAATATATTAGCAATTAATGGAGGTAAAGACTATACAATATCACAATACAATAGAGCTACTAATTCTAAACGCCAAGTAGCTAGTACTATTAAACCACTATTATATTATTGTAGTTTATTACAAGGCTTTAATCCAAGTTCAGTCTTTTTAAGTGAACCTACTACTTTTAAATATGGTAATAATCTATCTTATAGTGTAAGTAACTATAATGATTCATATCCTTATAAAGATATATCTATGATTAATGCTATAAGTTTATCTGATAATGTTTATGCTGTTAAAATGCATTTCTTCTTAGGATTTGATACA
>JAVXTN010000042.1:0-8092 GCA_036642635.1 Erysipelotrichaceae bacterium | reverse complement strand
CCATTCTTTTTCATATGTGCAAACCTGATTTCCTTCTTTTTCTATTGCTGTTGTTAACGCTGAATTAGCATTGTTTATAGCTGTGTCTATACTATCTAATTCAGTTACATTGTATAGACCGATTGAAGCAGTTACACTAAGTGTAGTAACAGTACCATCTTTATTAACTACATTACTTCTTTTATTTTTAACTGATGTTAAAAGTAACTTAGCTACAGTAAGAGCCATTCCACTATTTAATCCTTTAGCTAAACAAATAAATTTGTCTTCTTCTAAATGGGCTGTGTTTTGTGCTAAATATGAACTACTTTGAATTAATTTAGATATACTGATTTGTATTTCCTTAAGTGCAGAATAACTATAGGCTAAAGATAATTCTCTATAGTTATCTATTTTAATAATAAATATACTCTTTTGTAAGTTAGTCTTTTTAAATAGATCTTCGCATTGTTCTTTGAAAGTGTCTAAAGATAATAGACTAGTTGGATCTTCTTTGTCAGTTGTAACTTCAATATTTTCTTTTCTCTTGAATATCATATGATCACCTATATGAATTATAGCATAATAATTGAGTATAATATCAACATATATTACAAAATTAAGTTATTGATAACAATGTAATGTAAAATTATGCACTATTATACTACTATAATGATAATTCTGTTAAGCGCTTACTATTATAGATATTAAGAATAATTTATTGTTGCGTAATATTTCAATTTCTTATATAATTAATTGACGCAGCTATGGTGGAATGGCAGACACGCTACCTTGAGGGGGTAGTGGGCATATGCTCGTATGAGTTCAAATCTCATTAGCTGCACCAATTAATTATATTATTTCTTCCAAAAATTAGTTAACTTATTTTGAGTAAAATTTATGATAATGTTTATACTAAATATGGAGGTGTTAAATATGGCTAAAACTAAGAAATATCATTCAGGTATGACTTGCGAAAAAAAGGGTCAATATAAAGAATATGACTCAAATGGCAAGGTAGTTAATGAATCTGTTGATATGGATAAGGGAGATTCTTTTCCTCCTACATCTGAAAAAGGTTCATACTTTGTTCAGTAATATCCTAATCGATTAAATAAAAAGACTGTAGAAAAATTCTACAGTCTTTTTTAAACTTTTATCATACTTATAAAATACTTGAGTACAGAAGTATCTGTGGTTAATTCTGGATGAAAGGTTGTTACCAACATATTATTCTGGCGTGCCATAATAATACGTTGGTTATGAGTAGCTAAAACAGATACTGTTGGTTCTACTGACTCAATCCAAGGGGCTCTAATAAATACCAAAGGTATTTCATGGTTAGCTACTACACTAATAGCTTTGCTAGTAGTGAAGCTAGCTAACTGAGAGCCATAAGCGTTACGTTGAACACTTATGGCCATTAGAGGCATAATAGGTGCTTGCCCACTTATGTGTTTAGCAATAGAAATTAAACCAGCACAAGTACCCCAAACACATAAGCCGGAAGCTATTCTATTTATGATAGCTTCCTTTAAGTGGAAGCTATCTAATAATATGTTAATACTAGTACTTTCACCACCAGGTATAATTAAACCATCAATATCCTTAAGATCATCTTTAGATTTAATTAAACAATAAGGTATATCTAATTGTACAAGGTGGTTAATGTGTTCGTAGTAACCACCTTGTAATGCTAAGACACCTATTAACATTAGATACCTCTTTTAGCATATAAGTTATCAGGAGATATAGTTGATATTTCGATACCCTTCATTGCTTCACCAAGACCACTAGCAATTCTAGCTAGTTCTTTTGGATTATCATATAATGTAGTAGCTTCTACTATTGCTCGGGCCATTTTAGCAGGATCACTAGACTTAAAGATACCACTACCGACAAATACTCCTTCACTACCTAATTGCATCATAAGGGCAGCATCTGCAGGGGTAGCAATACCTCCAGCAGCAAAGTTAACAACAGGTAGTACTGAATTATCATGAATACTCTTAACTAAAGAATAAGGAACACGCTGTTCAGCAGCAAAGTCATACATTTCTTTTTCATTCATAGCAACTACCATAGCAATTTCTTCATTCATACAACGCATATGTGTTACAGCCTCAACTATATTACCAGTACCAGCTTCACCCTTAGTACGAATCATGCTAGCACCCTCATTAATACGGCGCATAGCTTCACCTAAATTACGAGCTCCACAAACAAAAGGAATACTAAACTTATCTTTTTGGATATGATATTTATTATCAGCAGGAGTTAAGACTTCGCTCTCATCTATATAATCAATCTCTAAAGCTTCAATTATTTGAGCTTCAACAAAGTGACCAATTCTAGCCTTAGCCATAACTGGAATACTAACGGCTTTCTTAATATCTATAATCATTTGAGGGTCACTACTACGCGCAACTCCACCATCTCTACGAATATCACTAGGAACTCTTTCTAAAGCCATAACAGCACAAGCACCAGCCTCTTGAGCTATCAATGCTTCTTCAACATTAGTAACGTCCATAATTACGCCACCCTTTAACATCTTAGCTAAATTAACATTTAATTCATATTGGTTATTTTTCATAATTTACCTCTTTCTCTTGACATATCCATCTAGAATATCTATCATTATAATAGATTACTGTACCCATAAGAATACCCAGTTTAACTATATTATATGGTACCAGAAAGGAACTACTATGGAACTCTTCACTATAAACTTTAATAACAATAAACCCAAGTACGAACAAATTTACCTTGCACTCAAACAAATGATAATTAATCACACTATTAAAGAGAATGAATGTATACCAAGTAAACGTGCTTTAGCTAAACATCTAAATACCTCTAAGAATACGATAGAACTAGCATACGAACAATTAATAGTAGAAGGATACATCACAAGTAAAGAAAGATGTGGCTACTATGTAAACAAGCTAGATTACTACCAAAGCGAAGCAACAAGTAATCTAGTAATAGAACCAACACCATCTCTTGAATATAAATATGATTTATCAACTGAACTAGTCGATTTAAACCTTTTCCCTTATCATACCTTTGCTAAACTATATAAGAATATAATGTTAAATAACCCTGACCTATTAGCTTTAGGCCATAATCAAGGAGATTATAATCTACGCTCAATTTTATCTAAACACCTAAAAGAATATCGGGGTATAGAATGCTATCCTGAACAAATTGTGGTGGGGGCGGGAGTGGAATACCTTATTGATCTAGTCCTTCAACTCCTTGGAAGAAATAATACTTTTGCTTTAGAAGATCCCGGCTTTGTAAAAATGAATCATATCCTAATAAATCATGGCTATAATATTAATCATATCCCATTAGATGAACAAGGAATGAATATAAATATTTTAAATAAGTCTAAAGCTAATATAGCATATCTAACTCCATCTCACCAGTTTCCAACAGGAATAGCAATGCCAATTAAAAGAAGGATCGAAATTCTAAACTGGGCCAACAGAGAATCTAATCGTTATATAATAGAAGATGATTATGATTCAGAATTTCGATATTCATCAATGCCTATTCCAGCCTTTAATAGTTTAAATAGGAATAAAACTATATATTTATCAACTTTTTCTAAAACGATAGCTCCTAGTATGCGATTAGCTTTTGTTGTTTTACCACCTTCACTATTAACTAAATATAAGGAAACTGCTTCTATTTATTCTAATACTGTTTCTAGATATGAACAACAAACACTAGCTACCTTCATTAATGATGGTTATTTTACTAGACATTTAAATAAGATGAGAAATAATTATAAGCAAGCTAAGAATAATCTTATTGATAAGCTATATAAAATGTTTAAAGAAGACATTGAGATTTATGATAATAATTCAGGGCTTCATATTCTTTTTAAAGTTAATTATATGAATGATGAAATTGAGCTAATATCTTTAGCAGCAAAGCATAATATAAAGCTTCATAGTGTTAATGAGTTTTCTTTAACTAACACATCTAGTAGCAAAAATGTTTTTATATTTGGTTTTGCTGGTTATAATGAAAAAGATATAGATGCAATAATATTATCTCTTTATGAAGCATGGAAAAACGTAGCTATTAGATAGCTACGTTTGTTAGTTTATTGTTAGTTTATATTCATATTAATATTTCTCAAAAAATACGTTGAATTGGGCATTTTTCCTCTCTCCAAATATTCTCTCCATGGAAAAACGTAGCTATTAGATAGCTACGTTTGTTAGTTTATTGTTAGTTTATATTCATATTAATATTTCTAAAAATACGTTGAATTGGGCATTTTCCTTCTTGAAAATATTCTTAGATGATGTTTAAAGCAATTAGTTTTTCTCCAATTTGGATAGCATTAGTAGCTGCACCCTTACGGATTTGATCACCACAACACCATAATACTAAACCGCTCTTATTAGAAGAAATATCTTTTCTAATTCTACCAACATAGATAAGATCTTGATCACTAGTATCTAAAGGCATAGGATAAAGTTGATTGTTTAAATCATCAACAAGCTTAACACCCTCAGCCTTACTAAGAAGTTCTTTAGCCATAGCTACATCAATATCTTTATCAAATTCTAAAGTAATAGATTCTGAATGAGAACGATAAACAGGAACTCTAATACAAGTACAGTTAACCATTAATTCAGGATTATGAAGAATCTTACGACCCTCATTCTGCATCTTCATTTCCTCAGAAGAATAACCCTCAGCATCAAAACCACCAATCTGTGGAATTAAATTATAAGCTATTTGATATTGGAAATTCTCAATCTTAACAGGATTACCAGCTGATAAATCAGCAACCTGATTATCTAATTCTTTAATACCACCAACTCCAGCACCAGAAACAGCTTGATAAGTAGATACAATCATACGATTAATCTTAGCATATTTATTTAACTCATTAACAGCACCTAAAGCAATAATAGTAGCACAATTAGGATTAGCAATTATACCTTTATGAAGTTTAACATCTTCAGCATTAACTTCAGGAACAACTAAAGGAACATTAGGATCCATTCTATAAGCACTTGAATTATCAATAAATACAGCACCAGCAGCTACAATATCTTTAGATAAAGCTTCAGCAATTTCATTAGTAGCAGCACCTAAAACAATATCCATACCCTTAATTGAATCAGAAGTAGCCTCTTCAATAATATAATCTTTACCATCAAAACTTACGCTTTTACCAGCACTTCTTTTACTAGCCAATAATTTAATACTATTAAGTGGAAACTTTCTTTCAATTAAAACCTTTAACATTTCTTGTCCTACAGCACCAGTAGCACCTAATATAGCAACATTATACTTCTTCATTTATATACCCTCATCTTTTCCTATTTAGTCTTATCATTAAATGAATCATAAATACATTTAATAGTCTTTTCAAAATCTTTATTCTCTACACCAACTATAATATTAATCTCATCAGATCCCTGAGCAATCATTCTAATATTAATATCATTTTCTCCTAATATAGCAAATAACTTACCAGCAATACCAGGTCTATAAACCATGTTTCTTCCTACAGTAGCAATTAAAGCAATATTTTCAAATACTTTAACAGCAGTAGGCTGACAAGCCTTCTTTATATCAGCTATAATATCATATATATTGTTTTGTACATCTTCACTAGAAACAACTACAGAGAATGAATCTATACCACTAGGAATATGCTCAATACTAATATTATATTTCTCAAATACTTCTAAAGCTCTTTTAATAATACCAACTTCATTAGACATATGATTCTTATAAATACCTATAATAGTAAAATCTTTTTTACCAGCAATACCAGTAATTAAAGTATCACTATCTTTTTCTTCACAACTATCAACAATAATAGTACCTGGATTATCTGGTTCATTAGTATTTCTAATATTAATAGGAATATTCTCTTCTTTAACTGGGAATATAGCTTCTTCATGTAATACATTAGCTCCCATATAAGATAATTCTCTTAATTCACTATAAGTAATCTTTTCAATACGTCTTGGATTATCTATAATTCTAGGATCTCCCATTAACATTCCACTTACATCAGTCCAGTTTTCATATACATTAGCATGTATCATTTTAGCAATAATACTACCAGTAATATCACTACCACCACGAGACATAATCTTTATAGTACCATCAGGTAAAGCCCCATAAAAACCAGGTATTACCATTCTTTCACTACCATTACAAGCAAAATCCATTGCTTCTTGAGTTTTAGCAAAATTCATACTTCCATCATAATTAAACTTAATTATATCTTTAGCATCTACAAAATCAAATCCTAAATATTCACTCATTAATTTAGCAGTTAAGTATTCACCTCTACTAACTAAATAATCAACATTCATACTCTTATTAAGTTTACTTCTTATTTCTACAAATTCAGATTCCAAATCAAAATCTAATTTTAATTCTTCTTTTATAGATCTATATCTTTCTTCAATTAAAGAAAAGATATTATCACAAGAAACAGAATATTTAATATGTGCATGACATAAATATAATAAATCTGTAACCTTGTTATCATCTTTAAATCTTTTACCAGTAGCAGAAACAACTACAAACTTTCTACTTTCATCACTAGTTATAATATTTTTTACTTTTTTAAATTGTTCTGCAGTAGCAACTGAACTACCACCAAATTTAGCTATCTTTATCATATAATTTCTCCTATTATTATCCCTGTTTTTTACTAACTCTAGCAAAGAATACATCGCTTTCAGCTTCAATCAATACTTTAGCTAATTCATGCATTTCTTTAATATTCATTTCTTTAGTTAAATAATAATAAGAATCATTAAATTCTACGAATTTAGATACATTAGGTATTAACTCAGTTTCATGATGCATTCTTATAACATATTTACCACTAATTAATTCAGGATTATAACTTAATTTATTATCAAATGTACAATCATAATTAGTACATTGTTTAGTAGCTATATCTATTATATCTTGAACTATAGCATTAGCAGTAGGTAATTTTCCTGCTCCTTGTCCATAGAATTTTAAATCTCCTATAGTTTCTCCAACTAATGTACATAAATTAAAATTACTACCTACATTAGCTTCTAAACAATAATGATCAAATAATACAGGTTCTACAACAGCTGCATACTCATTATCTTTTCTAATACTTACAGACATTAATTTTAATACTTTAGCATGTCTTTTAAAATAAGCTATATCATTTTTAGTTACATTACGAATACCAAACATTAGTATTTCATCTAAAGGAGTTATAGTATTATAAGCTATAGAAGAAGATATCATTGTTTTATTCTTTATATCTATTCCATCTATATCAGCTGCTGGATTAGCTTCTGCATATCCTAATGATTGAGCAATACCTAAGATTTCATCAAAGTCATGATCATTTTTAAACATATTATCTAATATAAAGTTAGTAGTACCATTATAAATACCGTTAACACTATTAATCTCATCAATTCTTTTAGCTTTTTCAATAGATTTAATCCAAGGGATTCCTCCACCAGTACTAGCTTCAAATAAGAAGAATACTCCATTTTCTTGAGCTAGTTTTTCAAACTCAGCTAAATGAGCAGCTGTAACAGCTTTATTAGCAGTTACTACATTCTTTTTAGCAGCTAAAGCACTAGAAATAAATTTATAGGCTGGATTAATACCACCAATAACCTCTACTACTGTAGTAATTTCTTTATCATTTAATATATCATTAATATCTAAAGTCATGATATCCATAGTTTTTTCTATTTCATCCTTAACTAAGACAGTTTTAACACTTACATCATTTAAATACTTGTTAGTAGAGTTAGTAATAATTTCATAAACACCTGAACCTACAGTACCGAATCCTAATAAACCTATTTTCATAATTTAGCCTCCTATTTAGTAACAAAAACGAAGAAATTCTTCTTTATAAGTGTCTTTAGAAGAAAAACACTTGTATTTCTGTTGAAAGCATTGTATCATAGTAGATGGTTAAATGCAAGTTAATTTATAGGAGGACTTATGAATAAATTATATGAAAGTACTAGAAGTAAAAATATAACAAGTACAGCATCTAAAGCAGTATTAAATGGTATTGCAAATGATGGTGGTTTATTTGTTTATC
>JAVXTN010000041.1:390-8150 GCA_036642635.1 Erysipelotrichaceae bacterium | reverse complement strand
GAAAAATATTAAAGGTAAATATTCAAACTATATAATATATGGATTAATAATTATGTTTGTTAGTTAACAATGAATACTTCGATGAAATGGGCGTTTTTAACAAATCGCCTAATTTCATTATGCGTATTCATTGGTAATTTAGAAGGGATAATGATAAACTATATAAGGTTAAATTATGGAGGTAAGATATGAAATTATTTGCAACAGATTATGATGGAACATTAAGAACTAAAGAAAAGATAGCAGAAGAAGATATAGAAGCAATTAAAGAATGGAGAAAACAAGGTTATATATTTGCAATAGTAACAGGTAGAAGCATGGAATCTATTATTGAACAACAAAAATTAAATAACTTTGAATTTGATTATATAGTAGGAAATAATGGAGGAGTTATATATGATCAAAATTTAAAACTACTAAAAGAAGAATGCTTTAAATTTGATGCAGCACTAGAAATAATTAAGTTTATTGAAACTATTGATTGTGCATCATATGTTATAAACGATGGATTCCATCGCTGTAAATGCACAATCAATAGTAAACAAACAGACTATAAATACGCAAATGTTGTAAGTGCAATAAGTAAAGAAGAAATAATGAACAATAAAAAGATAGCACAACTAGTAATATCATTAGAAGATAATGAATATGCATTAAAAGTAACAAAAGAAATAAATGAAAGATTTAAAGAATATGCAACAGCATATACTAATGTTAATTGTATAGACATTGCACCAGTAGGCGTAAGTAAATATGAAGGAGTAAATTATATAGCTAAATTAACTAAAATTTGTGAAGATGAAGTTTATACTATAGGAGATTCATATAATGATTTAAGTATGATTAAAGCCTATAAAGGAGACTGTGTAGCAACAAGTCATGAAGCTATAATTAAAGAAAGTAATAAAGTATATAGTAGCGTAGGGAAAGCAATCTATGATAAACTAAAAAAAAGCATTAAAAACTAAGAGTAAACTGTGATATAATATTAAACGGAAGGAGTGATTGTATGTTTGATTACTTAACTTATAATAATATACTTAATCTATTAAGAATTCTGTTAGATATAGGATGTATATGGATTGTTATATACTATTGTTTAAAGATTATCAAGAACAACACTAGAACAATACAAATTTTTAAAGGAATAATATTTATTATTATTATTAGATCAATAGCTACTATATTTGGTCTTAAAACATTAGAATGGTTAGCAGGGATGTTTATAAACTGGGGACCACTAGCATTAATAATAATCTTTCAACCAGAGATTAGATCTATATTAGAAAAGATGGGGAAATCCAATCTGTTTTCTAGAATCTCTACATTAACGGTAAATGAAAGAGAACATTTAGTTAATGAACTAGTTAAAACTTGTGGAGAATTATCAGCAAGTAAAACAGGTGCCTTGATTTCAATAGAACAAGGAATCAGTTTAAGTGACTTTATAAAAACAGGAACAGCAATGAACTCAGCAGTATCAAGTGAGTTGTTAGGATCTATATTTGTACCAGGAACTCCATTACACGATGGAGCCGTTATTATACAAGGAGATAAGATTGCATGTGCAAGTGCATATTTCCCACCAACAAGTCTAGACTTTCCATCAAGCTATGGAGCTAGACACCGTGCAGCTATTGGGATAAGTGAAATAAGTGACTGTGTTACTATTGTAGTATCAGAAGAAACAGGAAACATATCAATAGCAGAAGAAGGAAAACTAACAATATTAGATAAAGAAGCATTAAAAGATTATCTATTAATGGTAGTTTGTCATGCACAAAATGAAGTAGTAGATATAAAAACAAATGTAATAAGACAAACAAATGAACAAGAAACTATCCAAGAAGATAATAAAGAACCAGCTATTACGGAAAATAATGGAATAGCAGGATTCTTTAAAAAGAAAGCTAAAGGGATAAGTGACGGAAGAACAACAAGAAAAAAATTCAAAAAAGAAAAGAAAAATAAAGACAATAAAAACAACAAAAACAAACAAGACGATGAAGAAACAGAAGACAAGAAACAAATAAAGAATACTAATCTAGTAGAAAAGACAGAAGAAGAAAAGAATAAACTAGTAGATGAAAGAATATCAACAGAGTTTGTAGATAACTTTGAAGTAAACGAAGATGAAGGAAATGAAGACATTATTGTTACATACCAAGCATCAAAGAAAAAGAAAATAGAAAAAACCCCAACAAAAACAAAACTAAATAAACAGGAAGGGGGAAATTCAGATGAAAAATAAAAAGAAAAATTTAAGCAATGAGAATAAAGCAGAACTAGCAAAAACGATAGCAGATAAATCACAAAAGTTAGTTAAAACCTATGCAAGTGTAGAAAATACAGCAGCCAAAGCATTTAGATGGCTATCAACATGGGTAGACCGTTTATTATTTAACCGTAAATACGGAAAAGTAGTAGCACTAGTATTAGCTGTTATATTATACGGAGCCGTTAATATGGATGGAAGCACAAGTTCAGTATTTGGAACAAATAAAAGCGCCATAAAAATAGAAAATGTACCAGTTAACGTAACAGTAAATGATGCAGTATATGAAGTAACTGGAATACCAGAAAATGTTACAGTTAGACTAGTAGGAGATTTAAGCGATATACAACAAGTTAAAATGCAACAACAATTTGAAGTAGTAGCAAATCTAGAAGGACTAACAGAAGGAACACACGACGTTAAATTAACAGCAATAAAATTAAACGACCGAGTAGACGCAGTAATAGAACCAAGCAATATAACAGTAAAAATAGCAAAGAAAACTTCACAAACATTTAAAGTAGGATATGACTTTGTAAATACAGATAAAATAGACAAAATATACAGTCTAGGAGTACCAGAATTTGAACAAAGTGAAGTAACAGTAAGAGCATCACAAGAAACAATAAATAAGATATCATTCGTAAAAGCACTAGTAGACGTATCAAATAAAACAGATGATTTCGAAACAGATGCAAAATTAGTAGCCTTTGACCAAAACGGAGATAAAGTAGAAGCAACTATATCACCAGCAACAGTTAAAACTAAAGTTAGTGTAACAGCGCCTAAAAAAGATGTTAAACTAACACTAGAACCAATAGGAAGACTACCAAATAACATGGCAATAGAATCCTATAAGATGGATCATCAAGCATTAACAGTATATGGACAAAAAGATATACTTAATAAGTTAACAAGCTTTGCAATTCAAGTACCAATGGAAAATATAACTGGAGATAAAACTATAACAATGCCAATTAATTTACCAAGTGGAGTAAATGCTTCAAGTATAAGTAAAGTAAATATAGAACTTAAATTAACAGAAGCTAAAACTAAAGAATTAAAAGATATACCAATATCATTTAAGAACAATAAAACAGGATTCAAGATGTATCCAACAAATGATGCTGAAACAAAAGCAACTGTTATATTAACAGGAGCACAATCAGTAATAGATACAGTAGTAGCAGATGATTTAGAAGTATATATAGATTGTTCTAAGATTAGTGAAACTGGTACACAAGATGTAGTACTAGTAGTAAGTGGAAAGAATAAGCTAGTAACTTATTCATTAGCAAGTCCTAAGATTTCATTAAAAGTAGAAAAAGGAGAATAGTATGGGTAAATACTTTGGAACAGATGGTGTGAGAGGTAGAGCAAATGAAGGATTAAATCTAGATATTGCAATTAAAATAGGACAATATTTAGGAACATATTATGGCAAAACAAAACATGCTAAAATTCTTATCGGGAAAGATACAAGAATATCTAGTAGTATGTTTGAGAATGGATTAGCTGCGGGAGCTAGTTCATGTGGAGCTAATGTTTATTTGCTTGGAGTTTGTCCAACACCAAGTGTTTCATATTTAGTAGCTAAAGAAGATTTTGATTGTGGAATAATGGTTTCTGCATCTCATAATCCATACTATGATAATGGAATTAAATTATTTAATAGTGAAGGTAAGAAAATGGATCAAGCTATATTAGATCTTGTTGAAGATTATATTGATGGTAAAATAAAGATTGAACCTAAATATGATGATGAAATAGGTGAAATATTAGTATGGCAAGATGGAATACTACATTATGAAGATATGTTAAAAGAACATTTTGATATGCATTTATGTGGATATAATATAGCATTAGATCTTGCTAACGGTAGTGCTACTAGTTGTGCAGCTGATGTATTAAGATCATTAGGAGCTCATGTAGAAGTTATACACGGTAGACCTAATGGAGTAAATATAAACACTAAATGTGGATCTACACAGCCCAAATCATTAAGTGAGTTTGTTAAACAAGGAGACTTTCATGTAGGCTTTGCTTTTGATGGAGATGCTGATCGTTTAATAGCGGTAGATGAAGATGGTAATATAATAGATGGAGATGCAATTCTTTATATATGTAGTAACTATATGAGTCGCAAAAAGCTATTAAAAGATAATATAGTAGTAACTACTATAATGTCTAATATTGGACTATATAAAGCTTTAGAAAGAGCTAATATAGAATATAAACAAACTGATGTAGGCGATAAGTATGTTTTTGAATGCATGTCTAATGAGAACTACTCATTAGGTGGAGAACAATCAGGACATATAATATTTAAAGAATACGCTAATACAGGTGATGGTTTATTATCAGCGTTATATCTATTAAGAGTTATGAATTCAACAAAACAATCATTAAAACAACTTAGTGAAGATTTATTTATATATCCTCAACTATTAATTAATGTTAAAGTTAAGGATAAGAAACAAGCATTAAATGATAAAAAATTAGATGAACTAGTAGCTAGTGTTGCTCAAAAACTAGGAAACGATGGTAGAATTTTAGTTAGACCAAGTGGAACAGAACCAATAATAAGAGTAATGGTAGAGGCAAAAACATCTGAATTATGTGATTTATATGTAAATGAGGTAGTATCTTACGTAAAAATGAAAGGACTTTAAAAAAGTCCTTTTTTTTTCACATAATTTTGTTACAATATACCTAGAGGTGATTCATATGAAAAAAGTAATATGTATTGTAGAAGATGAAAAAGATTTAAATGAATTAGTAAAAAGTTATTTAGAGAAAGAAGGATATGAAGTACGTTCTTATTATACTTATGATCAAGCTAGTGCTCATGTTAGTGATGATGATGTTCATTTATGGATTTTAGATATAATGCTAGATGATAAAAGTGGCTTTGATTTAATAGAAGAAATAAGAATGCAAGGATCTGAAATACCTGTAGTATTTATGTCTGCTAGAGATAAAGAATTCGATCGTATTATTGGTCTTGAGAAAGGTAGTGATGATTACATCACTAAACCTTTCTCACCTAAAGAACTAGTTCTTAGAGTTAATAATATTATTAAAAGATCATATAAAAGTGATATTACTAGAGTAAGTATTGATACTTATGAATTAGATGAAGAACAACGTAAAATATTTAGTGATGGAGAAGAAATAGATCTTACTACTAAAGAATTTGATTTACTTATGATGTTTATTAAAAACAAAGGAGTAGCTTTTTCTAGAGAAAAAATACTTAACTTTGTTTGGGATGATAATTATTTTGGTAGTGATAGAGTAGTTGATGATACTTTAAGAAGATTACGTAAGAAATTACCTAAACTTAATATTCATACTATTTATGGATTTGGTTACCGTTTAGGATAATGAAGAAATTTAATCGTTGGTTAAAGGGCCTTTCATTATCTCAACAATTATTTGCTCTTATCTTTTTCTTTATTACGTTCTTTGCTAGTTTTTTCTTTATTTATTTATCAGGTAATATTGATTTATTTATTAGAGATCAAATGTATGGAATGATAACACGTTCTCAAAACAGTGTTATCTTTGGAGTAACTAATGGAGTTAGTGTTAATAAAATCTTTATTAATGAACAACAAGATAAGTCTGTTACTCATTTATATTTTGCTGATAATTCATTAAAAACTTTCACAACTAATAATTTAGCTTATTTTACTAATCGTGGAGATCTTATAAAAAATATTACTACTAATATAAAAAAGATGGACAAACAGAGTGCTCGTTATCAGTTTGGTGAACGTAACAATTACACTTATTATATTATTACTAAAGTACCTGAGAGTGGTGTAATTGTGTCCATGACAGATAATAGTTATATATCAGAATTTAAAGATACACTACTAAGTAGTATTATTAATATTACTGTATTAGTAGTGGGAGTATTCTTTATAATACTAATGATATGGGTAGCTTACTTAATACACCCACTTAATCAGATTAAAAATTATATAGAGAAGATAAAACTAGGCAAGGATGCTACTTTAAATGTAAATCGTAATGATGAAATAGGTGAACTAGCAGAAGCTATTATAAGTATGAGACAAGAACTAAAGAAACAAGAAAAGACTAAGGAAGAAATGATACATAATATTTCACATGATTTAAAGACACCAATAGCTACTATTAAATCTTATGCTGAGAGTATTAAAGATGGAGTTTATCCATATGATACATTAGAAAAGAGTGTAGATGTAATAATAGATAATGCTGAAAGATTAGAAAAGAAGGTACAAAGTCTATTGTGGTTAAACAGAGTAGAATACTTAATTTCTCAAGAACGTCATGATGAAAAAGTAAATATGAAAGAAGTAATTAATAAAGTTATGTTAGCTATTAAGGTTATTAATCCAGAAATAGAAATTGAATCTCATTTAGAAGAAATCTATTTTGATGGTAGTGAAGAACCATGGCGTGTAACGATTGAAAATATAATTGAAAATGCACTTAGATATGCGAAGACACATATTATTATTACACTTAATAAAGATGAACTAAGTATTGAAAATGATGGCCAATCTATGAGTGAAGAAAGAATTAATTCTTTATTTAAACCTTTTGAAAAGGGTAAAGAAGGTAAGTTTGGTCTAGGACTTTCAATTGTATATAAGGTTGTTAGTGCTAATGGTTATCGTGTATATGGTGAGAATACAAGTGAAGGAGTTATATTTAGAATTACTAAGAATTAACAAGCCTATAAATAGGCTTGTTTTTTTTATTCTAATTATATATTAACTAACATATGCTATATAAAGGATGATTAAATGATAAATTATGAAATTAAAGGAAGTGGTAAAACTATTGTGTTATTACATGGCTGGGGTTCTAATCTTACTCTTATGCATAATATAGCTTATTACTTCAAAGATACTTTTCAAGTAATAAATATCGATTTACCAGGCTTTGGTAAATCCGATATTATTACCTCGATGTCAATCGATGATTATGTTACATGTATATGTAACATAATAGAAAAGTATCATACATCCAATCCTATTATTATTGCTCATAGTTTTGGTGCTAGGGTTGCTATTAAGTATGCTGCTATTAATAAGTGCTCTGCTCTTATATTGACTGGTGCTGCTGGAATTAGACCTACACGCTATCCTAATTACTATATTAAAGTATATCTATATAAACTAACTAAATTACTTAATATTAAAACTAATTTAGGTAGTAAAGATTATATTGAGGCTAATCCATTACTTCAACAAACACTAGTTAAAGCAGTTAATGAAGACTTAACCTATCTTCTTCCCCATATTGACTGTCCAACTCTTTTAATATGGGGAGAAGATGATAAACAAACTCCAATTAAATACGCTAATAAAATGAATAAACTTATCAAAGATTCAACCCTTATAATATTTGAAAATGATGACCATTTCGCCTACTACCATCAACCACTACGCTTTAATAAAGTAGTAGAAGCCTATCTGAAGGGAGT
>JAVXTN010000041.1:0-380 GCA_036642635.1 Erysipelotrichaceae bacterium | reverse complement strand
AAATGAAACTAATACTATGTCTAGCAATACTAACGCTAAACCTATCTAGCTATCTAACAAACATGCTCTACTTCCAACAAAACCACTACAATATTCCAAGACAAATAAATCACTATAAACATTATTATATACCCCTAATTAAACATACAATATATAGCCTACCATTAGTACTATTGCTTCTAATAAATACTTATGAAGTATTTATTAGAAGCACAATAGGAATAATATTTATAGTAGCCTATATATTGTTATTAAACTTTAAGAAACATACATGGATCAAACCCTTAGTATATACACTTAGGGTATATCGCTTTACAATCTTATATAATATATTAAACTTTGTTGCGATATATGGATTAGTTATGAATACTAATAGTTAT
>JAVXTN010000040.1:3138-8385 GCA_036642635.1 Erysipelotrichaceae bacterium | reverse complement strand
ATTAGTTTTATTTGGTTTAACATTATTAAGACTTTGCTCTTCGATGATTGTATCTTTTTTATATAAGAGAGTACTATTAAATTGGGAGAAACCATAGTTTAATAGATTAGTAGCTATAGTATTTCTAGATTTAGCATCACTAGCTCCCATTACTACTGCTATTAGTCTTATACCATCTTTATTAGCTGTAGTAGTTATACATGATTTAGCTTCTGTAGTATATCCTGTTTTTAATCCATCTACACTAGGATATGATTTTAATAGTTTATTAGTATTAACTAACCAAAATTTATTAGGAGTAGATTCTCTAATATAAGCATCATAAGTAGAAGTAATCTTTAATAGATCAGGTCCTCCTACTTTAATTAGTTCTTTAGCTATAGTAGCCATATCTTTAGAACAACTATAATGATTAGTATTATGAAGTCCAGTAGGGTTAACAAAATTAGTATTTTCTAATTTAAGGGCCTTAGCATGCTCATTCATAGACTTTACAAAGTTTTCTTCACTTCCACTAATCTTTTCAGCTAAAGCTGTTACAGCGTCATTAGCGCTTGCTATACATGTAGCTTTTAAAAGATCATTAACACTCATCTTTTCATTCTCTGCTAAATATACTTGAGATCCTCCCATACTAGCAGCATGAGCAGATACACTAACTATATCATCTAACTTTAAACTCTTATCATTAATCTTTTCATATATAATTATTAAAGACATCATCTTAGTCATACTAGCTGGATATAACTTATCTTTACTATTCTTTTCATATACTACAGTATTACTATTATATTCTAATAAATATATACTACTAGCATTCCCTCCTAATCCATCATCCTTATTGTTTACTTCTTCTTTAGCATATATATTACTACTAAATATTAAACCTATAAATACTATACATATAATTAATATTTTTTTCATATCATCATCCTCTCTAAATCTTATGAAAAAAATATTAATTATATACATAAAAAAACTACACTTAGTGTAGTTTTAATTGTTTATTAATTATTTTTGCATTGCTTCAGCAACTGCTACAGCTACTGCAACACTTGCTCCTACCATTGGGTTGTTTCCCATTCCGATTAATCCCATCATTTCTACGTGTGCCGGAACAGATGAAGATCCAGCGAATTGTGCATCTGAGTGCATACGTCCCATTGTATCTGTCATACCATATGAAGCAGGTCCTGCTCCCATGTTATCTGGGTGTAGTGTACGTCCAGTACCACCTCCAGATGCTACTGAGAAGTATTTCTTTCCTTGTTCATAGCATTCTTTTTTATATGTACCTGCTACTGGGTGTTGGAAACGTGTTGGGTTAGTTGAGTTTCCTGTAATAGAAACGTCTACTCCTTCAGTGTGCATAATTGCTACACCTTCACGTACATCATCAGCACCATAACAGTTTACTAGAGCTCTTTCTCCATCAGAGTAAGGAGTTCTACTAACTACATTTAAATCAGAAGTAAAGTAGTCAAATTTAGTTTCTACGTATGTAAATCCATTTATACGAGATATAATTTTAGCAGCATCTTTACCTAATCCATTTAAGATTACTCTTAATGGTTCTTTACGTGCTTTATTAGCATTACGAGCAATACCAATTGCTCCTTCTGCTGCTGCAAATGATTCATGTCCTGCTAAGAATGCAAAACATTTAGTTGAATCTGTTAATAGCATTGCTGCTAGGTTTCCGTGTCCTAATCCTACTTTACGGTCATCAGCAACAGATCCTGGAATACAGAATGCTTGTAGTCCTTCTCCTAATGAAGTTGCTACTTCAAAAGCAGTTTTGTTTCCTTTTTTAATTGCTATTGCAGCACCTACAATGTAAGCCCAGCATGCATTTTCAAAACAAATTGTTTGAATATCTTTTACGATATTATATACGTCTACACCTTTATCGTCGCATAATTTCTTAGCTTCTTCTAAAGATGCAATACCATTAGCTTTTAAGACTCCATTGATTTTATCAATACGTCTTTCATAACCTTCAAATAATGCCATGTCTAATTCCTCCTATTCGTGACGAGGGTCAATATATTTAGCAGCGTCTTTAAAACGTCCATATGAACCCTTCGTACTTTCTAATGCTTCAGCAGGATTAACTCCCTTTTTAACTGCATCCATGAATTTACCCATGTTTACATATTCATATCCAATAATTTCAGAGTCTTTATCTAGTGCAATTCTAGTAATGTATCCTTCAGCTAATTCTAAGTAACGTGGTCCTTTTAATTTAGTTGAGAATACTGTTCCTACTTGTGATCTTAATCCTTTACCTAAGTCTTCAAGTCCTGCTCCTACTGGTAAACCACCTTCAGAGAAAGCTGATTGAGTACGTCCATAAACGATTTGTAAGAATAATTCACGCATTGCTGTATTAATTGCATCACATACAAGGTCTGTATTTAATGCTTCTAATAATGTTTTTCCAACAATAGCTTCTGATGCCATTGCAGCTGAATGTGTCATTCCAGAACATCCTAATGTTTCAATTAGTGCTTCTTCAATGATACCTTCTTTTACGTTTAGTGTTAATTTACATGCCCCTTGTTGAGGTGCACACCAACCAATACCGTGTGTTAAACCTGAAATATCTTTAATTTCTTTTGAGTTGACCCATTTTCCTTCTTCAGGAATTGGTGCACAACCATGACTTGCGCCAGCTTTAACTGTGCACATATTTTCTACTTCTTTTGAGTAAATCATGTCATATCTCCTTTCAAATCTACCTGTTGGTAGAGCTTATTACGCTATTTTTTTAAAGTTATAGCCATAAAACTTCTTTTCTAAAGCTATGCTAATCCTCATAAGTTCTTCATCAGTTTTAGCATTTAGGAAGGTTTTTTAACAGCATAATATGCTTAAATATAAAGTTTACGAATTGACTTCGTTTCTTCTTCCTTGAATATAATAATATCTTTTGCAAATTATGTCAACATTGTGAAGCAATATATAAGTTATAAATTCTAATAATCTTTACAATAATTTAACTATTTGACAATTATTAGGTATATACTTTAGTGGATCATCTAACTCTATTCCACCTTCCTTAGTATAAGCTATTAAGGGTATACATACCCCACCATGAGCTACTACTAATATATTCTCTTCTTCTCTTCCTTCTTCTTTTATATTTTCAACAAACTTTTCTACTCTTTTATAAAATGTATGTATATCTTCTGCTTCTGGATATTGTATATTAGTTTTATATTCCCATATTTGTGCCCATGGAAAGTCTTTCTTTCTATATCCTTCTAATATACCAAAGTTTCTTTCTTGTATTAGTTTATCATAACTTATATTAACTTTTAGTTCTTCATTTATAATTGCTGCTGTTTGTTTAGCTCTTGTTAGTGGTGAGCATATAATTCTACTTATATTCAATTTCTTTATTTCTTCTATAGCATTTCTTGCTTGTTCTTTTCCTACTTCATTTAGTTCAATATCAACTTTGCCTTGTATCTTGTCTAGTTTATTCCAATCTGTTTCTCCATGTCTCATTAAATATAGCTTCATATTATCGCCATCCTTTTTCTTTAGCTAATTCATATACTAATTTATAATTTGCTAGAACTAGTCCATATTTTTGGGCTTGTTCTATTACATAATTTATTATACCATTAATTTCACTAATTTTATTGGCTTCTATATCTTTTTGTAATGATGCTGTTATATGATCATCTAATTTCATTAGCATATCTACATTATCTTTTATAACATCTTCTTTAATATTAATATTCATTGCTTTACCTAACTCTACTATCTCTTTATTTAAATTTATAAACATCTCTAATTTATCTTTATCTTCTCTTATTTCTTTAGCATTAGCATTATAATATAACCCTACTGCTGCATAAGGTGATATAAAACTAAACTTCTTATATGTATCTTCTTTAATATTACTACTACATATAGCCTCAATTTTACATTTTCTTAATTCTTCTTCTATAACTTTATATCTCTTTTTAATAATTTGTTTAGGATTACCGTATACAATCCTAAACAAATTATTATGTTGTACTAAATCTCCATTCTTTTCTAAATTACTTAATATATAAATACACCCATCTAGTACATCTTTATCTTTCCCAATCCTATCTCTTATATAGGTACCTGTTCCATAAACATTAAGGATTGGTATAATACTTGTATCCTTATTGCTTACCTCTTCTATAGTATTTAATACCCCATCTAACCCACTGTATTTTACACAAACAAATACTACATCAACTATAGTATGATAATCTTCTTGTTTATAAACATTCAAATTATTAAATACCATATCCCCATAAATATCAGACTTTACTTTAAGTCCTTCTTCTTTTAATTTATTATATTGTTTATTTCTAGCTATAATATCTACATCAAAACCATTATATAATAGAAAACTCGCAATACTAGCGCCTACTCCACCACAACCTATTACTAAGTACTTCATAACTAATCCTTAATTATAATGCCTAATAGGCCACTTAAAGATAAAGCTTGAGTACTATTAACAATAGCTCCTTTAATATCAACTATATTAGCTATGATAGATTCTAATTCATTACTAGTAAAGTCTATTCCTCTTAATGAACTATTAGCAAAGTTAACTCTAATTAATCTACATTGTTTAAACTTTATTCCTAGCTTTGCATGTGTTAAGCTTGTTTCATTCAGTTCACAAGACGCCATTATACAGGATTGGATGCTAGCATCACTAAAGTTAGTATAAGGGAAATGGCTATTTGTGAACTCTGTATTTCTAAGGATTGTTTTAATGAAGGTAGTACCCATAAATTTAGTGCTATCATAATTGCAGTACTTTAGAAGTGCTTCATTTAGATCACTATTAGAAAAATCACAGTTCTTAAATCTACATTTAATAAAACTAGTTTTACTTATATTACAATTAATAAATTTACAGCTATCAAATGTACAATCACTAAACTCTATTCTTTCTATATCTTCTAATTCTAAATACTCTTTACTATAGTTTATACCTATAATAGTATCTTCTTCTGTTCTATAATTCTTTATATCATCTATCAACATATTGTAACCTCACTTTTACTGTGCTTATTATACAACAAATTTATAATCTTTTCTAAACTTTATTATAATCATTTATAATATATATAAAAACGGTCTTACTATAAGACCGTTTATATAATATTATCCAAAGTATTCATAAGCTATTTTATTAATATTAGCTATATGTTCTTTTCCATCTTCACCTAAATTAGTAAATAT
>JAVXTN010000040.1:0-3128 GCA_036642635.1 Erysipelotrichaceae bacterium | reverse complement strand
AACAATACTATAAGGTTGATTACCATATACAATACCAACAGTAGAAACTGCATTACCATACAAGCCATATTTTTGAGCAATTTCAACATTAACATACTTTTTTAAATAGTTATCTTTTTCAGCTAATTTAAGATCACTTATCAATGTCTCATAACTACTAGCATTATTATATAAGTAATTTAGTACACTGTTCATATACTTAGCAGTAAACTCATTTTCATAACTAACTATACTTGCATCATTCTTATCCTTATATTTATTTATAACTTCTCTAAAAGTAGCCCAACCTCCTAAATCATCATATAGCATATTACCTGCTGTATTATCAGAATACACAATAAGATAACTTAATAAAGTTTTTAAATCTATAACAGTATTAGTATAATGATTTGAATTAACCATTGTTATATCTCCATCATCATTAAATGAATCATCATAATAGATAGTATCACTTAATGATCTACTACCAGTATTGATAGCTTCGTAATATAACATAGCTAATGGCAGCTTATAAGTACTACCAGCAACAAAGTTAGCATCTATATTATTAACATACTCTTCATTATTCTTAAAGTTATGAATATATATTCCAACCTCACCTTTTTTAATACCATTATCTTTTAGATAACTATTAATTTTATCATCTAATTTTACTTGTTCGATAACAACCTCTTCTTTTTCTTTTGGCTTCTCTACTACAACATTCTCAGTCTGAGCCTTAGGTTTCTCTATCTGTATAATTTTATAAACTCCAAATCCAACCCCAATGCTTAATATAATAATTATTACGATTAATATTGCATTCTTCCTATTCATAACTTATCTCCTTAACTTTTTAAAATATATGGATGAATTATCATTCATATAGATCTTTCCTTTTGGTATTTCAACATCCGATTTCTTATAATTAATTTTAGCTATACCATTATTTGATAAGAAAATCTTTCCGTCTTCATTTGATACAGTACTAAATTCATTTAAATTTATAAAATGAAATTGTGGTCGCTTTCTATCTGGTAATTCATTTTTCCCAAGCCAGCTCATGAAGTTTTGATTTAAAACAAGCGATTCTATCCAACTGTCTTTAAATTTAATATTCATAGTTTTATTCTTTAGGTCGACTTCGTAAATATCTTTAAACTCACCATTTTGCATAAGTAAGAATAATTCTATGCCATTAGAATAAACTCCTGATATATAATTATTTTTTTCAACTGTTTTATATAATACTCTTTTATTTGAATTAATCATATCAAATTCAATGAGTTCTGTAGTCTTCTTTTTATTATCTATGAGTACGTAATACCATAGATTATTACAATATACTGGAAAGCCACAATTTTCATTTTCAATTTTAACAAGTTCTTTATTATCATATGAATAGAAGTAATTGTTATATCCATCCTTTGTATAAAAATTTAGCATAATTCCAAAATTATTTGAATCAGCATTAGAATAATGAATAGGTGGTATTTCTTTTATAGAATGAAGTTTTATAGATTTTTTTAAAGTTAAATCATACAAATAGAAGTCAGAAACTCCATTTTGTTGATCTGTTTCTTCATAAATAACTGCTTTATCCGTTGCAATAACTATTCCTATAGAAGCATATTTAGATTTCATATGTATTTTTTCTAATATTCGAAATTCATTTTTCTCCAAATTGTAACTTCCAATTCCAATATCAGTTCTGTCATTAGATAAATCAATTTCACCAAATAAGTAATTTTGGTCGTTGAGATATGCCGGAACAAAATTTATATCTTTCGGATATTTTAATTCCATAGCTTTTTCAAAAGGATCATCAGAGTATTTATTTTGAATAAGCGCATTTGAGCTGTCATTAAGTGATAAATAATTATTAATGTTATCCTCAATTTCTATTTTATCATAATTACTGTTTTGATTCTTGTACATTAAAAATAGAAACACAAGAATAAAAATCAAAAATATATAAATCAATACTTTTCTTTTTTTTATTCTACCAAGCATATCCTCTTCCACCAACTGCATAGCTTAGGTTTGTTATTGTTGCTCTTTGATCCATCATAAATCCTGAATACCTACCATAACCAGGGTCAGTATACGTTACAGAATTTCCTGATTCAAAATAATCTGCAACAACTCCATAGTGATATAATGGAACACCTATATCATGACCAGCTAAATATACATCACCTGGACTCTCTACTGTATTAACCATAACTGGATTGCCATAATCTAGTGCTTCAACTATATGTCCTTTAATTGTAGAAACATTTAAATAATTATGCCATTGCCATCTAAATTGATATTTTGAACCTGCTACAACTGAGTTAAGTGCATTAGCTACTCCTTCGCCGGCATACGTTCCGTCATTTGCATTAGTTCCTAATAAAGAAGCCATTTGATCTTGTGTACGCGTATATCCTATTCCACCTAAAACCATTTTTGCAGAAGCTGGTCCACAATAGTAATCATTTTGTTGAGTTTGAAAAGGAATAGTTATAATAACACTTGTACTTCTAGGCTTAACGATCCTGCTTTTGTCAACTAATTCACTTTCATTCAATGTAAGATTCTCTTCTAAATTCACACTACCATTCATAATGCTATCATCATAAACAATTGGAGTTCCATCTTCAGTAGATGTACTTTCATTTTCAATTTCAGTAGCTGCTTTTACACTATTCATGCTATTGCTTACAATTGTTAAGACACCAACAATAACTAAATACTTAATAAACTTTTTCATTTGTTTTCTCCTTTTGGCCTATCGCCATTAACAAAAAGTTTAAAACGCAATTATGTGCATTGGTTTATACCTTCCTTTCTTTTAAAACATAATTAAATTATATAATAAAAATTTAACGAAGCAAGCATTCTTGCGCATTATGCACAAAAACATGTATAACATGCATACATACTTGTAATATTATGAATTATATAAGAAATCAGTATAATCTATCTTTTAGAAAGTAATAGTTAATTTATTAATACATTTATTTTTATCATAATCATCTTTTATAATTGGTTTATAAGCTATAAGAATCTCATTCAACTTATTTATATAAACATTCTTATTATCTATAGCACTACTAAAAATAAAAACAATTATAACATGATCATTAGTTTCCTTAATCTTTAAT
>JAVXTN010000039.1:0-8562 GCA_036642635.1 Erysipelotrichaceae bacterium | reverse complement strand
ATAGCTATCATTATAGAAATTAATGAACTACCTCCAGAAGATAGGAATAATAATGGAACTCCAGTAAGTGGAATTAAACCAGTTACTCCACCAACATTAAAAGCAAAGTGAATAAACATATACATCGAGGTTCCTATTAGGATAATTTTATATCCTTCACTTCTTGTTTTAAAAGCAAAATAGAATAAACGTCCAATAATACATAAATAAGTACCAACAACTAATATAAAACCTAAGATACCTGTTTCTTCAACAACTATAGCTAGTATATAATCTGTTTGAGCCTCAGGTAAATAACCAAACTTTTGAACTGAACTACCAAATCCAGCTCCTCTAACACCACCTCTAGCAAAAGCATAAAGAGATTCAACTAATTGATAACCAGTTAATCTTACATCAGAGAATGGATTTAAAGCAGCTGTAAAACGTGCTTCCTGATACTTACTTAAAGGTAAAGATTGAACAATCTTAGGACCTGCTGGAGAAAATAATAACATAGCAGCAATACCAACAACAACAAACCCCATCGATACAAAACGCTGATAACGCTTAAAACTAGGATGAGTAGGAATTAATGAACAAATAGCACACACCAAAGAGATAACCATTAAAGTACCCATATCTGGTTGAAACATAATTAAACCTGCATAAATTATAAAAAATAAAACTGGAGTCTTAACAATATCAACTAAAGTAAAACTACGATTCTGATTAGCCTGAACAGCAACAGCCATTAAAACAATAAGAATAACTTTAGCAAACTCACTAGGTTGAACAGTAACATTAAGATACGGAATAACAATCCAAGACCTAGTACCAGCATCAGCATTATAAAAGAATAAACAAACTACTAATAAAATACCAATACCCATAGCAAATAAATTACTATAACGACTAGCACGACGCATAGAAAAATTATTAGCAAAAAATAATAAACCAGTATAACCAACAACAATAAATATAATCTGCTTAAATACTGTCTTAAGAACTACCATATTATTAGATAAAGTACTACCAACACTAGTAGAAAATATCATCATAGAACCAAATATAATTAACAAAATCATAGAAAAATGAATTGAACGATCATAGTTACGAGGTAATTTAAAAGTAAATTTCAATCTATTATTACGCTTAGATTTCTTTTTAACTAATGGTACCTGTTCATTATGTTGCTTAATTACCTTCTTTTTAGTCATTTTACTCATCCCTTTCCTATCTATTTTACACAATTTTAAGGTTTTTTGAAAGTTATAATATAAAATACTTTCATTTAATTTAAAATTTGATAAAATAGTATAGTGTTAAATCAGAAAAGAGGTACGGGATGTTAATTAATAACGATACAATAGTTAAAGATAATGAAAGCATTATTAGAAATAAATCTGAAATGGTTTCATTACCTATTAACAAAGAGGATAGAGAAATTTTAATGGATATGCTAAATTATGTTAGAAGATCTAGAGATCCTGAAATAGCAGAAGCAGAGAATCTAAGACCAGCAGTAGGAATATCAGCAGTGCAAATAGGGGTATTAAAACAACTAGTAGCAATTGTTTATGATGAATATGAAGATGAAGTAATTGAACTAG
Organism: Erysipelotrichaceae bacterium; assembly: GCA_036642635.1. Classification (GTDB taxonomy): domain Bacteria; phylum Bacillota_I; class Bacilli_A; order Erysipelotrichales; family Erysipelotrichaceae; genus JAVWHP01. Next base: position 6,970 of record JAVXTN010000039.1, on the reverse strand, counting down.
CTTTAGTTAATCCAAAAATTGTATCACATTCAGTTCAAAGTAGTTATTTAAAAACTGGAGAAGGATGCTTATCTGTAATAGATGAACATGTTGGTTATGTACCAAGACATGCTAGAGTTACAATTAAAGCTTATGATTTATTACAAGATAAAGAAATAACTATTAAAGCTAAAGGATACTTTGCTATTATATTACAACATGAAATAGATCATCTAAGTGGAAATTTATTTTATGATCATATTAATAGTGCAGAACCATGGAAAAAACTTAAGGATGCAATAGAAGTCGAATAATTATGCATTTATGCTTTAATTATTCCTATATTATGGTATAATTAACTATAGTAAAAATATGGTGCAAATCATGAAAGGAGTTTTTATGAATTATAGTGATAAAAATAAAGCACCGAGAGTTATCCAAGGTAACAAAACCACATATAATAGAATGATTCCACGTAGAACAGATACACTTGTTTATGCGTTGGGAGGTCTAGGTGAAGTCGGTAAAAACATGTACTGTTTTGAACATGAAGATGAGATTCTTATTATCGACTCAGGTGTGCGTTTTCCAGAGGAAAATCTACTCGGAGTAGACTATGTAATACCAGATTATGGTTACTTAGTTAAAAATAAATTTAAGAAAAAAACATTAATTATTACCCATGGACATGAAGATCATATAGGAGGTATACCTTTCCTATTAAAGACTGTTCATATAGATGTTATTTATGCTTCACGTTTTGCTGTAGCATTAATTAATCGTAAATTAGAAGAAAGAAAAATGCTAAGAGGAATTAAAATAGTAGAAGTAAATGAAGATAGTAAAGTACTAACTAAGTACTTTAGTTGTGGTTTCTTCAATACTACTCACTCAATTCCTGATTCATTAGGGGTAGTTATTAATACGCCAAATGGTAGAATAGTTCATACAGGAGATTTTAAATTTGATTTAACTCCAGTAGGAACAAATTCAGATTACCAAAAAATGGCTTTCTTAGGACAAGTTGGAGTTCACTTACTATTAAGTGATTCTACAAATGCTGAAGTTGAAGGTTTCTCTATATCGGAAAAGAAAGTAGCTACTGCTATTTTAGATGTAATGAGAAATACTGAAGGACGTTTAATCGTTGCTACATTTGCTAGTAATGTATATCGTGTTTCACAAATATTAGAAGCAGCTGTTGCTTGTGGAAGAAAAGTAATTATATTTGGTCGTTCAATGGAAAACGTTGTAACAATTGGACGTAAACTAGGTACAATTAAAGTTGGAGAACAACATTTTGTTACTCCAGATCAATTAAATGCAATACCAGCTAATAAGCTTTGTATAGTATGTACTGGTTCTCAAGGAGAACCACTTGCAGCCTTATCAAGAATTGCTAATGGAACACACCGTTATATTAAGTTAATGCCTAATGATACAGTAGTATTCTCAAGTAATCCAATTCCTGGTAATGGAGATAGTGTAAACCATGTATTAAATAAGTTATTTAGAGCAGGTGCTAATGTACTTACTAAATCTATATTAACTAATCTACATACAACAGGACATGCTTCTCAAGAAGAACAAAAACTTATGCTACAGTTATTTAAGCCAGATTATTTTATGCCGATTCATGGTGAATATAAAATGCTTAAAATGCATGCTAAGTATGGAGAAGAAACTGGTGTTAAAAAAGAAAATATCTTTACATGCGCTAATGGAGATGTCTTAATTTTAAGAGATAACCATGTATATGAAACTAGTATAAGAGTTCCTGCTGATGATATATATGTTGATGGTAACGATATATCTGGAGTTAGTACAGCAGTTCTTAAAGATCGTAAAATACTTTCTGATAATGGACTTGTAGCTGTAATAGTTTCAATTGATTCACGTGTTAATAAAATTATGTGTAAGCCAGTAATAGTTTCTAGAGGTTTTGTATTTATAAAAGATTCTCAAACACTATTAAAGGAAGCAGAACAAGTAGTATACAATGCATTAAAAGATAGAATGGCAACTAAAACTACATTTGGTGAAATTAAAAACACGATCAGAAGTTCACTAGAACCATTCCTATACAATAAAACACATCGTAACCCAATTGTTATCCCTGTAATTCTTAACTCTAAAGAGGCTATGCAACAAATGGCAAATCTAAGAGCACAAAGAGCTAACAATACTCATACAAATAATCAACACTAATAAAAGGGCTTTAGCCCTTTTTTCATATACATATTTATGTTAAAATGTAATAAGGAGTGATAAGATGAATCGCATATTAAAAATAATTTTAGCTATATTAGTATTTATAGCTATTATAGTAGGTATATTATTTTATGGTATTTATATAAGTGTTGGTAAAGTAAGTATTCATTATGAGACTAGTGTATCTTCTAAGATATCTGCTGATATGAATAATGTTCAAATAGCATTTATTTCTGATATTAACTATAATAGTTTTATGAACAAGGAACGTTTAGTTCCTATGTTAGAGAAGCTTAATAATGCTCATCCTGAGGTTGTTTTATTTGGTGGAGATATGTTTGATCAGGTAGATTTGAGTATTCCTGATGCTCCTATTCAAGAGGAATTGACTTCTTTACTTAAGTCGATTGAGGCTCCGCTTGGTAAGTTTGCTGTTTTAGGTGAAGCAGATATGACTAGTCCTGAGATGAAGGAAACTGTTACTAGAATTCTTAAGAATGCTGATTTTGAATTGATTACTAATAGTAATATTCAACTTCACAATGGTACTAAAGCTAGTATTAATCTTGTTGGTGTTGATTGTGCTGATGCTGGTTCTCCTGATATAGATGCTGCTTTTAAAAACATTAGTCCGGAAAACTTTACCTTAGTTTTCACGCATGCTCCTGATATTATTGATAACTTCCCTATGAATGGTATAGATGTAGTTTTAGCTGGTCATACTCATGGTGGTCAGGTCAGAGTTCCATTCTATACGCTTTTAAGTAATAAACCTTATGGTGAAAAATATAATTTTGGTAAATATAATCTTAACTCTACTGAATTATATGTTAGTAATGGTTTAGGTACGATCCAAGTAGATATGCGTTTATTCTCTCCACCTCAAATTGTGATCTATAGGTTGATACGCAGTGAGACATAATGAATCCCACAATATAATGAGATTACTATAAAATAAAAAATAGATTCCATCAGGAATCTTTTTTCATTTTATTATAATATTAAATATTACTTTGTTATTACTTTGTTATTATTTTGTTATTACTTCATCTAGAACATTAGCAATAGAATCATGGATAACAATATCAGCACGTTCATCAAGCTTAGTTTCATCTTTATTAATTAGAACTAAAGTTTTACCTTTAAAGTAGCGTAGTAAACCAGCTGCTGGGTAAACTACTAAAGAAGTTCCTCCAATAATTAATACATCAGCATTACTTATGTATTCAACCGCACGATCAACAGTAGAGTTATCAAGTATTTCTTCATATAAAACTACATCAGGCTTAATAATACCTTGGCAACGACGACAAGTAGGAATCTTTTTAGACTTCTTAAATTCTAACATTTCCTCTAAAGTATATGAGGTATTACAATCCTTACAATAGTTACGTAATATACTACCATGAAGTTCTAATACATTCTTACTTCCTGCTCTTTGATGAAGACCATCAATATTCTGCGTAATAACAGCCTTAAGTTTCCCCTGCTCCTCTAATCTAGCTAATGCATAATGAGCACGATTAGGTAAAGCCTCAGGATAAACTAAATTATTAAAATAGAATTTATAAAAATCCTTAGTTTTTTTATTAAAATAAGAAGCAGACAGCATCATCTCTACAGGTGGCTTACCAAAACGCTTAATTTTGTTAATCCCCTGAGTGCTTCTGAAATCTGGTATATTACTCTCAGTAGAAATACCAGCACCGCCGAAAAAGACAATGTTATCATTTTCTTCAATGATCTTTTTAAGTTCCTCGTACATCCTATCACTCTTTTCTTACCTTTTAATTTTACCATTTAATTAATTAATATTCTACCTCTTTTTTAAATCTTTTTATATTTAATATAATATTTACTCTATATTATGATATCTGAACAAATTTTAGCAATAATTCTGCTAAACTACACCTTTACTTATAAATATTTCCATGTTATTATAAAACAATTAACCCAAAGAAATGAGGTAAACTATGAAATTAATTTTTAAATATTTAAAGAAATATAAGAAGTGGGTCATAATTGATATTATTTCTGTATGTTCATTCGCTTTAGCAGAGCTTGGAATACCAACTCTTGTTGCGAATATTGTAAATGTTGGAATAGCTAATAATGATACAGATTATATGTTTAGAATGGCTTTAATAATGGTAGTGTTAGCACTACTAAGTACTATAGGAATGATAGTACTAGGATATGCTTCATCTTATATCTCTACAAGTATAACTAGAGATATAAGAAATGATATGTTTATTAAAACACAAAGTTTTTCCCATGCTGAATATGATAAATTTGGTGTATCATCATTAATAACTAGAGTAGGAAATGATGCATTCCAAGTACAACAATTTATTAATGTACTATTAAGAACTGCAGTTATGGCACCATTTATGTTTGTATTATCAACATTCCTTATCCTAAATACATCACTACAGTTAGCTAGTGTTATAGCAATTACTATACCAATTATAATATTAGGAGTAGTAGCAATTGCACACTTCAGTGAACCAATAAGTAATGCTCAACAAAAATCAATGGACCGACTAGTTAAAATATCACGTGAAAACATTACTGGAGTACGTGTTATAAGATCCTTTACTAATGATAGCTATGAAGATGAAAGATTTAAAAAAGAAAGTGTTATATACGCTAATAATTGTAAGAAACTATATAAGTTAATGAATATTTCACAACCAGCATTCTTTCTATTATTAAATTTAGCTTCTTTACCTATATTTTATATTAGTGCTAATCTTATTAATATTCAAGCATTACAAGTAGGTTCATTAATTGCTTTTATGGAATACTTATTTCATGCTATGTTCTCTATTATGTTATTTTCTAGTGTATTTATAATGTATCCTAGAGCAGCTGTATCAGCTAATAGAATAGAAGCAGTATTATATAGTCCTATAAGTATAAAGAATAATGATGAAGGAATAAAAGAATATAGTAATGATACAAATATAAACTTAAGGTTTGATAATGTTAGTTTCTATTACCCAGATTCAACTAATAAAGTATTAAGTTCTATAAGTTTTAATGCTAAACAAGGAGAAACCATTGCTTTTATAGGTTCTACTGGAAGTGGTAAATCTACTTTAATTCAGTTAATACCTAGATTTTATGATGTTAGTGAAGGCTCAATTTATATTAATGATATTAATATTAATGATTATGATTTAAATACGCTTAGATCTATTATAGGTTATATACCTCAAAAAGCTAAATTATTTAGTGGTACTATTAGTGAAAATATAAGGTTTGGAAAAAAAGAAGCTAGTTATGATGAACTAATAGATTCTAGTAGAACTGCTCAAGCTTATGATTTTATTAATAATAAAGAAAATAAGTTTGATGAATTATTAAGTGAAGGTGGTTCTAATGTTTCAGGTGGTCAAAAGCAAAGATTAAGTATTGCTAGAGCTTTAATTAGAAAACCTAGTATTTATATATTTGATGATTCTTTTTCAGCTTTAGATTATAAGACTGATGCTACACTTAGATCTGCTTTAAAATCTGAAACTAAGGATGCTATAACTTTAATAGTTGCTCAACGTATTTCTTCTATTAAAGATGCTAATAGGATTATAGTACTTAATGAAGGCCATATTATTGGGAATGGAACTCACTTAGACTTATTAAAGAATTGTCCTATTTATTATGAAATAGCTGCTTCTCAGCTTAGTGAGGAGGAATTAAAACGATGAAAAAATACTATAAAATATTTGTAAGACCACATCTTAAAGGTATTATTGTTGCTGTCATAGCAATAGCTACTGCTGCTTTTATAAGCGCAATAGCCCCAGTAATAAGTGGTAAAATAACTACTCAGCTAGCTACCGATTCCATCAACATCCTCAATTCAGTTGATGGAGCATCGGTTAACTTTTCATACATCCTAAATATTATTAAAACACTAGGTATGTTATATGTTGCTGCTGCTCTTCTTACCTATTCATCAACTTGGATTTTAACTAATGAAATGCAAAATATGATGAATGAGGTAAGATGTGAAGTATCTAGAAAGATTCATAACTTACCAGTAAGTTATTTTGATGCTCATCCCTTAGGTGATGTTTTATCAAGAGTAAGTAATGACATTGAGGTATTAGCAGTAGCATTATTCCAAAGTTTTAGTCAAATGATAACTACAGTATTAACTGTTGTATTATGTGCTGCTATAATGATTAAAATTAATTTATTATTAGCTATAGTAGCTTTAATGATAATACCTTGTTCGCTTATTATATCTAAGGTATTAGTTAAGTTATCTCAAAAGCATTTTAATAAGCAACAAAGTATGCTTGGTAAACTTAATGGTTGTACACAGGAGATGTTTACGAACTTTACTGAAATTAAACTTTATGGTAAACAAGATGATGCAATAGAAGAGTTTAAAACTATAAATGAAGAATTGAAAAAGAGTGGACATCATGCTCAGTTTGTTTCAAGTATAATGAATCCTTTGATCGCTTTGAGTACTTATTTGATTATAATTATTGTTGCGATATTAGGGGCATTTAATATATTGGCTGGTAGTTTAAGTATAGGTAATCTACAGGCTTTTATAAGATATATATGGCAAGTTTATGAGCCTATATCTACTGTAAGTCAGTTATCTAGTAGTATACAATCAGCTATATCTGCTGCAAAAAGAGTATATGAATTCTTAGAAGAGGAAGAAGAACTAGAAACGATTAAAGATCCTAATATAAGTTTTAAACCTACAAACATATCTTCTATAAAATTTGACCATGTTAAATTTGCTTATAATGAA
>JAVXTN010000038.1:0-8575 GCA_036642635.1 Erysipelotrichaceae bacterium | reverse complement strand
AATAGATCACTTTAATCATACTAAGTATATAGAAGCTAGTGATACTTTATTTAAATTATTAGAAAAGAATGAATTAGAACTAAATTTAACTATTATAAGATATTTTAATGTAATAAAAGATAAAAGAATTATACCATATTTATTAAATTTTATGGATAGTCCTAATTGGGAAGAGAGAAGTACTGCAATTAAATGCTCTGAACTATACATAAATAAGAGAATAGAAACTAAACTATTAGAACTTATGAAAGATAGTAACTGGTATGTAAGAAGTAATAGTGCTAATATTTATATTAATGGAAGTAATATAGTACCTATAATGAATGAATTAAAAACGACTAAAGATGAATTTCAAAAAGATATAATATTATATACTTTATTTAAAAAGCATTTAATTAACTATGATTATTATCAAAAACAAATAAAAGGAAGTGATTTAGATGAATAGCTTTTTATATAATTTAAATTGGTTTTTCATGATATACTTGTTTGTTTATTTTGTTATTACTTTTATTTCTATTATTATTGCTTCTTTAGATATAGAGGAATTTTATGAAAAGAAAAAGTATGTTGGTAGAATAGCTTTAAATAATAAACATAATTATATACCTATATCTATTTTGGTTCCTGCTTATAATGAGGAAATTACTATTATAGATAGTGTTAATTCTTTATTGAAATTGGATTATCCTGAGTATGAGATTATCATTATAAATGATGGTTCTATAGATGATACTAGTACTAAGGTTATTTCTAGTTTTAATTTGGAAAGGGTTATTAGACCTATTAGGAAACAGGTTATTTCTAAGAATGAGGAATCTATTTATGAACGTATTATTGATGGTGTTAGAATTACTTTAGTTAATAAGAAGAATGGTGGTAAGGCTGATGCTTTAAATATGGGTATTAATTTATCTAGTTTTCCTTTATTTATTAGTTTAGATTCTGATAGTCTTTTACAGAGAGATTCTTTATTGAGAATTGTTGAGCCTTTCTTAGAGCGTAATGATACAATAGCTGTAGGTGGTAGTATTAGGTTGATTAATGGTGTTGAAATGAATAGTGGACGTGTTGTTAAATATAACATTGTTAAGAAGCCTGTTGTTCTTTTTCAAATGGTAGAATATTTACGAGTATTTCTTATTTCTAGAATAGCTTTTCATAGAATCAATATTAATATGATTATGAGTGGTGCTTTTGGTTTGTTTAGAAAACAGGAAGTAATTGATGCTGGTGGTTATACAAATGATATTATTGGGGAAGATATGGAACTCGTTGTAAAGCTTACTCATAATGCTATAAAGAATAATACAAGTAGTTTTATTGCTTATGTTCCTGATGCTATTTGTTGGACTCAGGTTCCTCAAAGCTTTAAAGATCTTCATAAACAAAGAAGGAGATGGCATATGGGTCTGCTTCAAAGTCTTAGTTATCATTCAGATCTAATTATCCCTCAAAGGGGAAATCTCAAGAAAACTTTGAGTTTTTGGTACTACATGATATATGAACTTGCTTCTCCTATTATTGAAATTATTGGTATCATTATTCTTTTTATTTCTTACAATTTGGGTGCTGTAAGTATCAACTTTATATTACCGTATCTTTTATTATTTGTTATGTATAATTTAATTAGTAGTATAGTAGCTATTATGTTGGAGAAGTACTTATTTAATGATAAACAACGTTCAACATCTTATATTCTTCTTCTAATCTTTATTAGTTTTATTGAGAGTTTTGGATACCGCCAATTAATTTCTCTATGGAGAATAGAGGCTCTGATAAGATATGGAGAGTTAAAAGACATTTGGGGCCATATAGAAAGACAATCATTGAAGAATTAGAATAATCTATAGCTTAAATTCACTCTCGTTAGAATTAGCAAAACCCATATAAATTACTTTGTTAGTTTATTTAAACTAACAAATTCTTTTATTGTTTCTTAATTTTTTATGATTATAATTCAATAATGTTCTATATATCCTTTGTTTATAGTCGTTTTAGACTCTCTCTATGAAATTCTCTAATAAAAATATTGTTTTTAATCATGTAATATGGTAGATTTGATAGGTAATTATATGGAGGTGTAATGATGAAATTAATTGTAGGACTTGGTAATCCAGGAAAAGAATATGAAAAGACAAGACATAATACAGGATTTAACGCTATCGACAAGTTATCAGAATCGATAGATATAAAATGTGATATGGTAAAATTTAAATCAAACTATGGAATGGGATTGTATGGTGGTCAAAAAGTAATGCTAATGAAACCAACAACCTATATGAATAATAGCGGTGAAGCAGTAAAAGCAGCTGTAGATTTCTATCAGATAGCTATAGAAGATATAGTAGTAATATATGATGATCTAGACTTGCCTGTAGGAAAACTAAGACTAAGAGAAAAAGGTAGTTCAGGTGGACATAATGGAATTAAAAGTATAACAGCACACCTCCATACACAAGTCTTTAATAGAATAAGAATTGGAATTGATAAAAACCCACTAATACCAACAGCGGACTATGTACTAGGAAAGATTAGTAAAGACGAATCAGCGGAATTCGAAAAATCACTAGATAAAGCAAGTGAAGCCGCACAAATATTTATAAAGAAGAACTTTACAGATGCCATGAATGAGTACAATAAAAATGCATAAATTAATAGAGAGTCTAAAAGACAATCCAGCAGTTACCGCACTGATCGATAATTCAAACAATTTAGGAAACCTAAGTAAAATAGAAGAAGCTCTATTAATAGCTAGTCTATACACTAAAAAAGAAGACCCAATCATTGTAGTTAAAAGTAATCTATATGAAGCACAAGAACTTAAAGTAGCTATACAGCCCCTCATAAATGAAGAGGTGCTGCTTTTTGGCGTAGAAGAATCACTAAGAGTAGAAGCTATAGCTGCCTCTCCTGAAGGAAAAGCAGCCCAAATAGAAACAATGTATGAACTACTAAACAATAAAAAGACTATAACTATTACCCATATAGGAGCGCTAATGCGCTATATGCCAAACCCCAAATTATTTATAGACAATGAAATAAATTTAAAAATAGACGTCGAAATGGATATAGCATCATTAAAGGAACATCTATTTAAAAGTGGCTATAGTTATGTTAAAAGAGTAGATGTTCCTTTAACATATGCATCAAGAGGAGGAATAGTCGACATCTATTCAATGAATTACGCTAACCCAATCCGTATTGAATTTTTTGATACCATCATAGAAAGTATTAGAGAATTCGACGTCGTCACACAACGAACAATCACAGAACTAAAAGAAGTAACCATAATACCAGCAACAGACATACTATATTCAAGTGACGAGGTCGAATTAATAGCAACTAAAATTAAAGAAAACTTAGCTATAGCATTACCAAGGCTAGTGACTCCCCTACAAACTACCCTTAAAGAACAAGTAGAACTAGAATTAAACCAACTTAAAAGTTATCAAGGAGAGACTAGCCTATATAAATACTATAGTTATTTAAACTACCATTACTCAATAATAGACTATATTAAAAACCCATTAGTAGTAATTTCACCAACAGAAGAAATTACTTCTAATATGAAAAGAATTAAAGAAGAAGGAATAAAATATATACAAGAATTATTTTCATTAGGAACATCACTACCAATCTATACATTAGGAAATGAAGTAAATGATATATTAGCACAAACAAAAAGAATAGAAATATCAAGCTTCGTTAACTATAAACACCCAATACAATCAGGTATACAAGAACAAGTACTAGCAGAAATGCCATTGAATGCTAAAATAGACTATATAAGTAAAGAAGCAAAAAACAAGAAAGTAGTAATAGCAATAAAAGGAAATGAAAGAGAACAACTAATAAATGCATTTGAAATAGATGATATCCCATATCATATTTTAAACACAGACAAGATAAGTGATGGAATAAATTTTATTGACGATGAAATGAACGAAGGATGCATCTTAAGTAACGAAAACATTAGTGTATATACATCTAAAGAACTATTCCATGTAGTAAGAAATAATACAAGATACAAAAGAAAATTTAAGGAAGCAAGTATCTTAAGCAGTTATACAGAACTAGCTATAGGAGATTTTATCGTACACAATATTCATGGAGTAGGAAAATACCTAGGCATAGTTACAAAAGAAATGAATGGAATACATAAAGACTATTTGAATATAGCTTATAAAGGAAATGATATACTATTAGTCCCTTTAGAACAATTCAAATTAGTAAGAAAGTTCGTAGGAAAAGAAGGAGCAGTACCAAAACTAAACAAATTAGGAAGCGGTGACTGGGAAAAAACTAAACAAAAAATTAATGAAAATATTGCAGAATTAGCAGAAAGACTAGTTAACTTATATTCATTAAGAGAAGAACACATCGGATATGCATATCATGAAGACAATGAAATGCAAAAGAAATTTGAAGAAGAGTTTCAATACCCATTAACAATAGATCAAGAAAGAGCCGTAATAGAAATTAAAGAAGACATGCAAAGCTCTAAACCAATGGATCGACTTCTTTGTGGAGATGTAGGCTATGGAAAAACAGAAGTAGCAATTAGAGCTGCTTTTAAAGCAGTCTTAGAAAATAAACAAGTAGCTTTTCTATGCCCAACAACTATATTAGCAAGCCAACACTATAAGAACTTTATAAAAAGATTTAGCAGCTATCCAATCAGAATAGAAGTTATAAATAGATTTGTAAGTACACAACATATCAAAGAAATCATTAAAGATTTAAAGATGGGACAAGTAGATGTTCTAATCGGAACACATCGTTTATTATCAAAAGATATAGTATTTAAAGATCTAGGACTATTAGTAATAGATGAAGAACAAAGATTTGGAGTCCAACATAAAGAAAAGATTAAAGAACTAAAGAATAGTATTGATGTACTATCATTAAGCGCTACGCCAATACCAAGGACTCTACAAATGTCATTAGTAGGAGTAAGACAACTATCGCAATTAGACACTCCACCCCTACATAGAATGAGTGTACAAACCTATGTAATAGAAAAGAATGAACAAATAATAAAAGAAATAATTCAAAGAGAATTAGCAAGAAAAGGCCAAGTATTCTACCTATATAATAATGTTAAAAATATATATGCACTAGCAACTAAATTAAGTAAAATTCTAAAAGATGTTAAAATAGGAATAGTACATGGCCAGATGGATAAAAAAGAAATAGAAGATGTAATGATAGCCTTCACTAATAATGAATATCAAGTACTAGTATGTACTACAATAATAGAAACAGGTATAGATATACCAAATGCTAATACTATTATTATAGAAGATGCTGATAAATTTGGACTATCACAACTATACCAAATTAAAGGAAGAGTAGGAAGAAGTGATCGATTAGCCTATGCATATTTAATGTATTCTCCCCAAAAGAATCTAAGTGAAATAGCTACTAAAAGATTAAAGTCTATCAAAGAATTTACACAATTAGGATCTGGATATAAGATAGCTATGAGAGATTTAACGATTAGAGGAGCCGGAGATATGTTAGGACCTAAACAAGCAGGTTTTATTGACACAATCGGTATGGATATGTATTTAGAGTTATTAAATAATGCTATTAATGAACGTAAAGGAATAATAAAAGAAGAACCTATACAATTAAAGAAAGCTAATGCTAATGTAGATGCTTATATACCATCTAATTTTAGTAATGAAGATTATGATAAAATTAGTATTTATCAAAGAATAGAAAATATAAGTACTAAACAAGAACTATTATTAATGAAAGAAGAATTAAGTGATACTCATGGTAAGCTACCTCGCGGAGTAGAATTATTATTTGAAAAGAAACGTTTGGATATACTTGTTAATGATCCTTATGTAGATTCCTACCAAGAGTATCCTTCTTATGTAAATATTACTTTTACTAAAGAGTATTCTCAAGGTATAGATGGTATTAAGTTATTTACTTTTATAACTACTATTTCTACTGATATTAAGCTTAGTTATACTCAAGGTAAAATAGTTATTAAGTTATTAAAGAGTAAGTTATATTTAAAACAAGTTATTGAGATATTAGATGGATGTAAAACTGTTCCTAGAAGAGATGTATAATAACCTAATATGTGGTAATAATATTTATTAGAAGGTGATATTATGAAAGCTACTGGAGTAGTAAGAAGATTAGATGATTTAGGTAGAATAGTTATACCTAAAGAAATTAGAAAGAACTTTAGAATTAAAGAAGGAGATAATATAGAATTCTATATAGAGAAAGATCATATAGTAATTCAGAAATATAATACCTTAGATGCATATAAAGAAGAACTAACTAACATTTGTAACATCCTCACAGGTCTATATGGTCTTCATATAATTTTTGTTGAAGATGAGATAGTTCCTGTTTCTGATTTATCTATTGTTGATAGTTTTGCTAAAAGGATTGTGGTTCATAGTCCTGTGGCTTTTGATTCTGAGTTAGTTTATTGTGATGATAGTTCTAGGTATGATGGTATGATATTTCCTGTTTGTTCTTATGGTGATTATTTTGGTAGTTTTATTATGTTTGATTGTAATGATAAAGATGTGGATCCTATGCTAATTAATGCTTTCTGTGAATATTTAGTTACTAAATTAGTGAGATAATGTTAAAATACTAATGAGGTGATTAGAATGCGTTTAGATAAATATTTAAAGGTTGCACGTATTTTAAAGAAAAGATCTATTTCTAAAGAGTTAGCTGATACTTCTAGAGTTTTTATTAATGGTAAGGTTGCTAAACCTTCAACTGAGGTAAAAGTTAATGATCTTATTAAAATAGTATTTGGTTATCGTGAATTAACGATTAAAGTATTAGATATTGCTAAACAAGCAAATAAGAATGATGCTGCTTTGTTGTTTGAAGTAGTAGATGAAGTAATCGTAGAGCATAATGAAGTAGCTGATAACTAAGTTATCGGCTACTTTTTAACATATATATTTCGATTACTTCATATACTACATTGAGGTGAAAGAATGAGTGATAATTCAAATAGTAATCCTTTAAATTTTGTTAGTAATCCATATCATAATATTATATTAAAGGATCGTAAGTATTTAGAAATTAGTGGTATTAAACAGATTGATAGTTTTGATGCTAATCAATTCTTAGTAGAAAGTGTTCAAGGTTGGATGTTAATTCAAGGTAAAGAACTAACACTTGGTAAGATGGATAATGAATCAGGTATAGTTATTATAAAAGGTTTAATTGACAGTATTTCTTATGTAATGAATAAAAAAGGAAATAGAGAACCACTATTTTCTAAGTTATTTAAATAATGTTATTACCACAACAAGTGCAGGCCATAATATATCACTTAATAGCTGGTTGGTTTTATGGCTTAGCACTTTCATTTACTATATATTTTAATAATTATATTAAAAATATAATTATTAAAATAGTAGTACAGCTAATTTTTCACTGTTCATTTGTATTAGTATTTTATGCTGGATTATTTAAAATTAACTTTGGTATATCAAATTTGTATTTGGTAATGATTGCTATGATAGGATTTATAATTTATGTTTATTGTTACAATTTAGTATTTTTATCAATGTTTGCTACAATAAAATCAATATTTAAGCCAATAATGGATGCGCTTACACGATTTACTCTTGTAAAATTGAAGATATCTAGTATAATTAAAGTACGGATAAATAAATTTAGGAGGCGTAAAAGAAATGGCAAAAGCGATGAAGAAGCATAAGCTCTTAGTATTATTACTATTGGTTATAACAGGTTTCATGCTCTATAAAGTAGGGCTAGAATTTGTAGTAACCTATAATCTACATAAGGATATAAGCGAAGCTGAAATAATAAAAGCAGAGTTAATAAAGGACAATGAAGCCTATGCTGAACATAAGGAAAATCTTGAAGATGATGAGTATGTTAAACGTTATGCAAGGGGAAAATACTTAATGAATCAAGATGGTGAACAACTATTCCAAATGAAAAAAGAAACAAGATAGTAATCTAAAATAAATATAAATAAATAAAACCTGTGTGGATGATACACAGGTTTTATTTATGTGAAGATTTATAAATATGTGAACGATGATAAGCAAGAAATAGTTTTCTATTTTTATTGATATTAGAAACTCTTAACTTAGTATTTTCATCAATATTATAAATGTTATTATAGTCAGGATGTTTCTTTAACTCAGAACTAATTAGGATTGAACCATCATCATTAAAACTTATATAACCCTGATCAAATAAGTAATCATGATTCTTACAGAGTAATAAACCATTATTATAATCTACAGTCTCATACATATGCCCACAGTCTCGATAGGGCTTAATATGTGAAGCTATCAATAAGATAGGGAAATCTAACCCGCAAATCTGACAAGTATGATCAGCATCATTAAATAAACAATCTTTATAAAACGATTGAAAAGCCTTAACACTCTCACGATCTTTTAAAATACCATGCTGAGGTATAATATCAGTAATAATAGAAACATTCTTATAAGGAACTATTCCATTTTTAACATTAGTATATTCTCCAACTGGCATTTCAGCTAATTTATCTTTTAAATAATTAGCTAACACTAAT
>JAVXTN010000037.1:0-8658 GCA_036642635.1 Erysipelotrichaceae bacterium | reverse complement strand
AAGTTTGCATTAACAGGTACTCCTATAGAAAATAGTTTAGCTGAATTATGGTCTATATTTGATTTCTTAATGCCTGGTTATTTATATACTTATAGTGCTTTTAAAAAGAATTATGAAATAGCAATTGTAAAAGATAGTGATCAAGATGCTTTAAATGAATTAAAGAAACTTGTAGAACCATTTATATTACGTAGAATTAAGAAAGATGTATTACAAGAATTACCTGAAAAAGTAGAGAATACACTACATGTAGATTTAGATGAAGAAGCACAAAAATTATATAGTGCTAATCTATTAAGTATGAAAGATGAATTACAAGAAAGTATTAGTAAAGATGGAGAAAAACATGGTAAAATTATGGTTCTTTCAATGCTTACTAAACTTAGACAAATATGTTGTGATCCACATTTAGTATATGATGATTTTGCTGGAGAAAGTGCTAAACTATTAGCTTGTATGGAACT
Organism: Erysipelotrichaceae bacterium; assembly: GCA_036642635.1. Classification (GTDB taxonomy): domain Bacteria; phylum Bacillota_I; class Bacilli_A; order Erysipelotrichales; family Erysipelotrichaceae; genus JAVWHP01. Next base: position 8,194 of record JAVXTN010000037.1, on the reverse strand, counting down.
AATAGAGAATGCTGCTGCTTCTAAAAAGAAAGTACTTATATTTTCACAGTTTACTAGTTTATTATCTATAATAGAGAATAAAGTAGTTGAAAATGATATATCTTATTACTTATTAAAGGGTAGTACTCCTAAAACTTTAAGACAACAGATGGTATCATCATTTAATAATGATGATACACAAGTATTCTTAATATCATTAAAAGCTGGTGGTACTGGATTAAACCTTACTAGTGCTGAAGTAGTTATTCACTTTGATCCTTGGTGGAATGTTAGTGCACAAAATCAAGCTACTGATAGAGCATATAGAATGGGACAACATAATAATGTACAAGTATATAAGCTTATAGCTAAAAATACAATTGAAGAAAAGATTCAAGAACTACAAGATCTTAAAAAGGATCTTTCAGATTCAATTATTAATGAGAATAATGGTTTAATTCATGATATGTCTACTGAAGAATTAATTGGTTTATTAAACTAGAAAGGTTTAAACTATGGAAACTAAAGAGATTATAGATAGTGATGGTGTAAGACGTTCACTCATGCGTATAACGCATGAGATAATTGAACGTAATAAAGGTGTAGATGAAATACTATTAGTAGGAATAAAGACTCGTGGTATATATTTAGCAAAGCGTATAGCTAAACAAATAGAATTAGTAGAAGGGATACAAGTACCTTATGAAGAACTTGATATAAAACCTTGGCGTGATGATATGAGTAAACCTACAATCTTACCTATACCTCACTTTAATGTAACTAATCGTAAAATTATTTTAGTTGATGATGTACTATTTAAAGGACGTACTGTAAGAGCAGCAATGGATGCTATAATGCACTTTGGTCGACCAAAAGAAATACAACTAGCAGTATTAGTTGATAGAGGTCATCGTGAACTTCCTATTCGTGCCGATTACATTGGTAAAAATATACCTAGTTCACTACATGAAGTAATTAAAGTTAAACTAAATGAAATAGATACTACTGATGGTGTCTTCTTATCTAAATAGAATGCTAAAGCATTCTATTTTTTTAATATTATATAAATTTTATGCTATAATAACTACTATGAAAGAAGGTAAACTATGAATAAAACTTGGTCACTAAACGCCCTATATAAAAGTACTACAGACCCTAAATATCTAAATGATATACAAGCATTAAAAGACTCTATTGAGCACTTCAATGCCCTAACAAACAACCCTAATGCTATTGAAGAAATGCTAAAAGAACTGGAAGTATATACAGTACTAATAGAACGACTAGCTTGCTATATACAACTATCTCAAAGTGTAGCTACTAACAATAGTTTATTTAGTTCTGAACTAAATAAACTATCTAATATAGCTAGTAATATATCTTATGCTTTAGCTAAATTTAATAAAATTATAGCAAGTACTCCTAATCTAGAACAACTAATAGAATCTAATAAATATTTAAACCAATATAAGTACTTATTAACTACTATTAAAGAAGATGCTAAATATCTATTAGCACCTGAAGTAGAATCTATCATTTCTAAATTAGAGGTTAGTTCAGGTAGTGCATGGGAGAATCTCCAAGCTTATTTAACCTCTAATTTAGAAATAAACTATAATAACAATAAGCTAAATTTATCTACCTTACGAAATTTAGCTTATAACCCTAGCCAAGATATCCGTAAAAGCGCCTATTTATCAGAACTAGATAGTTATCCTAAAATATGTGACTCAGTAGCTTTCGCTTTAAATAGTATTAAACAACAAGTCGTTACCATCTCTAATGAGCGTGGCTACGCCTCGCCACTAGATGAAGCACTAAACAATGCTCATATGCAACGTTCAACGTTAGAAGCGCTAATAAGCGCAATGAAAGCACACTTTATAGATTTTAGAAGCTACATAAGAACTAAAGCAGAGTTATTAGAAGATAAGAACGGATTACCATGGTATGATTTATTCGCTCCCATCGGTTCAACGAATAAATCATATAGTATTGAAGAAGCTAAAGAATATTTAATTAAGCACTTTACTAGCTTTGATCAATCTATAGGAGATCTTATTGAGAAAGCCTTTAATAATGAATGGATAGACTTCTATCCTAAAGCAGGCAAAGTAGGAGGAGCCTTCTGTAGTAATATACCAAGCATTAAAGCTAGTAGAATCCTAACTAACTTTGATGGTAGCCTAAGTGACATAATAACATTGGCTCATGAACTTGGCCATGCATATCATGGTGAAATGATTCAGGACCATGCCCCTTTAAACACTGAATACAGTATGCCTATAGCTGAAACAGCCTCAACATTTAATGAATTAGTAATCATGAAAGCTCTAATTAAAGATGCTAATGATGATGATAAACTTGTACTCCTAGAATCTTCACTTCAAGATCTTAACCAAATTATATGTGATATATATACTAGATATTCATTTGAAACTACTGTAATGGAACGTTCCCATGATGAATTCTTATCAGCTGAAGAACTTAATAATATTATGTTAGATGCTCAAAAAGAAGTTTATGGTAATAGTATGGATCCAAACTATCTTCATAAATATATGTGGGTAAACAAATCTCACTATTATTCTACTTCTACTAGTTTTTATAATTTCCCTTATGCATTTGGTGGCTTATTAGCTCGTGGTCTTTACGTAGTATATGAAGAAGATCCTAAGCATTTTATAACTAAGTACCAAAATTTATTACATGCTACTACAATCAGTAGTCTTGAAGATTGTGCTAAAATCGCTGGAATTAACATAAGCGAACCAACATTCTGGAATAACGCACTTGATAGTATAGCCACAGAAATTAAAGACTTCATAAAGTTAGCACAAAAAAAATAGCATAGCTATTTTTTTTATATAATTTATAGGCTTATTTCATTACACTAACTTTTAAATCTACAACTGTTATAGCTTCACTATTACCTATAGCAATCATATTTAAGTCAGAAGAATTATCATCATACATTTTATGAGCAATATCTTTAAAAGGTTCATCATTATAATGAGGAACTACATAAAAATCAACTAAGCTTAATGCATCAAATGTAGTAAGCAGTGGAGCTAAGGATGGCTCATCCATAGCTCTTACATAGTCTATATTATTAGAAACAATCATTGATCCAGCAGATTCACCTATATATAACTTACCTGCAATAATTGCATCTTTTATAAGTTTGTCAGTCTTAGTTCTAACAAGTTCTTGTAATAAATAGAATGTATTACCACCAGCTATATAAATACAGTCACATAGTTTTATAGTATCCTCAACAAGACTATAATCTGCAGTAGCAATATCTATGTTATAAACTATCATTCCAAGTTCCTTCAAGCACTTCTTAGCAACTATAACATTTTCTTTATAGTCTTCTACATTAACAGCAGTAGGTATAAAAGCCACACGTTTACCCTTATAATCTTTATCAAAAGATTTATATAAAGTTATTACATCATCAAATGATGAACATAAAAATAGTTTCATCTTATAATCCTCCTTATTTATAAATAGTATAACATCTTCACATCTTATTTCAATAAAAAAAGTAGGATTATATCCTACTTTTAATTACTATTTACTATTTATCTACTGTTTTTTTAACTAATGCTAGTACTTCTTCAGCAGTACTTAGTTTTAATGCTTCACTAGCTAGTGTTTCCATCTCTTTTTTACTTAATGAATTTACTACTTTACGTGCTTTAAGTATACTTGAAGCAGACATTGAGAATTCATCTAATCCCATACCTAATAATAATGGTACAGCATATGGTTCTCCTGCCATTTCTCCACACATTCCAGCCCATTTACCATTAGCATGTGCTCCATCAATTACCATCTTTATTAATCTTAAAATAGATGGGTTATATGGTTGGTATAGGTATGATACATGTTCACTCATACGATCAGCTGCCATAGTATATTGAATTAAATCATTAGTACCTATTGAGAAGAAGTCAGCTTCTTTTCCTAAATTATCAGCAATAATAGCTGCTGCTGGTATTTCTACCATTGTTCCTAATTCTATTTTATCACTTACTTCAACACCTTCAGCAACTAGTTTTTCTTTTTCTTCTAAGAAGATTTGTTTAGCTTGTCTGAATTCATTAATTGTAGCTATCATTGGGAACATTATACATAGTTTACCATAAACACTAGCTCTAATTAATGCACGTAACTGTGTACGGAATATATCTGTACGGTCTAAACATAATCTAATTGCACGGTATCCTAAGAAAGGATTCATTTCTTCTGGGAATTCAAAGTAAGGAAGTTTTTTATCACCACCAATATCTAGTGTTCTTACTACTACCTTTTTACCATTCATTCCTTCTAATACTTCTTTATAAGCAACAAATTGTTCTTCTTCAGTTGGGAATTCTTTAGAATCCATATATAAGAATTCAGTACGGTATAATCCTACACCTTCTCCACCATTAGCTAATACTCCAGCAACATCTTTAGGTGTTCCTATATTACCTGCTAATTCTACTTGATGTCCATCAGTAGATATAGATTTAGCATTCTTTAATACTTGTAAGTCAGCTTTTTCTTTAGCACAAGCTTGCGCTTTTGCTTCATATTTAGTTATAGTTGCTTGATCAGGATTTAATATTACGTCTCCTTCTACAGCATCTAATATAATCTTATCTCCATGTTTAGCTTCTTCTAATATTCCTTTACAACCTACTATTGCTGGTATTTCTAAACTACGAGCCATAATAGCTGAATGTGAAGTTCTACCACCAATTGCAGTAGCAAATCCTTTAGCATATTTCTTATTTAATTGAGCAGTATCTGAAGGTGTTAAATCATTAGCAACAATTACTACTTCTTCATCTATAGCTGTTAAATCAGGTATAATTACTCCTAAAAGGTGAGCCTTTAATCTATTAGTAACATCTTTAATATCAGCAGCTCTTTCTCTCATATAAGCATCTTCCATTGTTTCAAACATTGCAATATAGTTACCTGCTACTTGTTCAATAGCATATTCAGCATTACAATTCTCATTTTTAATCATTGTTTCTGCTTCTTGGAACATACATGGATCATTAGCAACCATTAAATGAGCATCAAATATAGCTAATTCTTCATCAGATAAATTACCAGCTGCTCTTTCTTTAATTCCTTCAATATCCTTAGTAGTTTTAGCTAATCCTGCTTGTAAGTTCTTAATTTCTTCTTCAGCATTAGCTTCTTTCTTAACAATTTCTAATTTAGGTGTTTCGTACTTATAAACAGTTGCAATAGCAACTCCTGCAGATGCGGCAATTCCTTTTAACATAATATGTAATCCTCCTTGATAATATTACGATACATAAACTAGGCTAAAACACTGTTTAGCCATTTCTCACATGTAGTATCATAACATTTTTTAATCATATAAGCAACTGAGAAATACATCAATAGCTCTACTCTTCATAGCTTCATATGTAGCTTTAGAATAATAGCATTTCCACCAATCAACATGGTTATTTTCTAAATACTCTTTTTGTATTACTAATGCATATTCTACTCTCATAGAATTTAGTATTAATTCTATCTTTTTTATTAAATCTTTATGTAAGTATGTTCCTTCTTCTTCAAATACTATATTGGCTTCTCTTAATGCTAATGATAACTTTTCTTTCTGATATAAGTATCCCATATTTATTAATAAATCTTGTTTTTGTTGGTTTCTTAATTCTATCATAAGTTCACCCCTTTAATATCTTATATGTATCAATATTTTATATTCCTAAACATTATAAAAGATTAACAAAAAAAAGGATAAGCTTTAGCTTATCCTTAAGTTTATATAGATATATTATTAACGCATGTTGAATGGTACTACAGTTGCTGCAATTCCATCTTCCATAATTAATGTTGGTTCACCTTGAATTAATGGTTTGAAGTAATCATATTCTTCTTGGCTTAATCCTTGGTAATCTTTAAGTATCCATTCAGTTGGTACTGATTTAACGTGGTTAGCGAATTCTTCAGCTGGTCCAGCAATATATTTAACATCATATTCTTTTCCTTCTTTACGAATTACTCCTACTACTTGTCCAGTAAATGTAGAACAAGCAGAACGCATGTGTGCAGACATTCCTAATTTAAAGGCTTCATCTACATCTACTAATGATTGAGTGTAGTTTGCACAACGTTGAGCAGTACTTAAATCTTGTACTTTAGCACGTGGAGCAATTCCAGCTTCAATAATCATGTTCTTAAGAGCTTGTCCAGCTCCACCTAATACAGCGTGTCCGAATCCATCATTAGCAGCTGATCCAGCAGCAATATATGTACCATCTTCATAGTGAGCACCTTCACTTACTACGATATAACATTTATTTTTCTTATCCATACAAGCTTTTACTTGTTTTAAGAATACTTCTTTATCAAAAGCAACTTCTGGTAAAATTAATAAATCTACACGTCCACTAACAACAGCAGATCCAGCTAACCATCCAGCATCTCTACCCATTGTTTCAAGAATAAATACTTCTTGACGAGTATAAACATTGTAGTCTAACCAAGTAGAATTAACTACTGCATTAACATATTTAGCAGCACTTGAGAATCCAGGACAGTGATCAGTAACTCTTAAGTCATTATCAACAGTCTTTGGAATTCCTACAAATCTTTTGCTAATGTTATTCTTTTTAGCCCAAGCTGATAATGCATCAACAGTATCCATTGAATCATTACCACCAATATAGAACATAATTTCAATATTGAATTTGTCCATTACAGCTACTAATTTTTTATAATCAGTCTCATCATCTCTTTTTAATTTATAACGACATGAACCTAAAGCAGAAGATGGAGTTTGACGTAACACTCTATTTTCATTTTCACTCATATCAGTTAAATCAAATAATCTTTCTTCTAAGATTCCTTCGATACCATTTAATCCACCGTAAACAGTGTCATAAATAGGGTTTAATTGGTTAGCCTTAACTACTCCTGCTAAAGAAGCATTAATTACAGTAGTTGGTCCACCAGATTGTGCGATTAAACAATTTGCCATTTTAAAAATCCTCCTAATTTATATTACCGTTCTATTTTACCATATTTAGAATATAATTCAATTATCAATCACTTCTTATCTCTAAAATAATGCTCTTTTTTGGTTTTAGACACGTAGTTTTACAGTTCAATTTAAGTTTAAGTTAATATTAAATATTTAAGAGAGGCTTTTTTTTGATCAAATATACTCATTTTCTACAATTATATATCGTATTATCTATTATAATAAAGGTATATACGGAGGTAGTGTTGTGAGCGTTAGTATTACGAAAAGCAAAAAACATAAATTTGTGTACATCATAAGGATTTTATAATAAATTTAAACTACTAAGATTTTAAGAAGCTAGGTAAACTGGATGAGCTATGTACATAATAAAAATGACGCTATAGAAGAAAGGATCATTAAAGATTTCGAATTATCAAAATTCATTTACTGTAGTGTCGCTTGCCTTGCATCAAAAAATAATAAGAAATTTAATAGAATTCAAGAAGAGATTATATTGTAACCAGCCACTAAAAAAATTTGAAATAGATGATAACGAAGTAGTGTTAAAGCAAAATATTTTTTTAAAAATTATGTTCATATAAATGATAATATAGTGATGTACAAAAATGATCATTTAAAAATGTACAGTTTGTATAGTATAATTTAGCGGATTTAGAACATATTATGAAATCATAATTAAAAAAAAGCTGCGAACAATTATAAAAAATTCTAAAATTCAATAAATTACGCATATTAGATACAAAAGAAAAAAGTGCTAACCCCCTTAATTAAGGGATATAGGCACTTTTTACGCTCTTGCAACTGCAACGATGGGATTTTACCATATCTAGAATATAATTCAATTATCAATCACTTCTTATCTCTAAAATAATGCTCTTTTCTATAATCATGCACTAATTTAGCTATAATTTCAGTAATTGCTTCATTAGCCAATACAATTAATAACAAAGAAAAACTCTGAGTAGCTAAAAAAACATAAGCAATAACAATAGTAACCAAATATAAAATTAACCTATGACAAGACTTAATAAACTCCTTATTAGTTAAATTTGGAATAATAGCATAAACATCCAATAACATAAAACCAGCTATATCAACAAATATTAACAATATCCAAAAAAACAAAGGAAGATTATTATAAAAATATAATAAGAAAGGTAAACTTAATAAATATAAAATCAAATAATACTC
>JAVXTN010000036.1:4703-8734 GCA_036642635.1 Erysipelotrichaceae bacterium | reverse complement strand
ACTGAATTAGAAAAAGTTCAAATAGCTAATAAGCATTTAGTTAGTAAACAAATTAAAGTTAATGGTTTAAAGAATAGTCAATTTAAGATTGATGAAGATATGCTATTATATTTAATTAGATACTATACTAGAGAGAGTGGAGTAAGACAGTTAGAACGTACTATAGCAACATTAGCTAGAAAAACAGTTTTAGCTATTCTTAAAGATAATAAGAAAAAGATTGTAGTTAATAAAAAAATAATTAATGAGTGGTTAGGAAAAGAAAAAGTAGAATATGGTAAGAAAGAAGAAGAAAACCAAGTAGGAACTGTTACAGGTTTAGCTTACACTAGCTTTGGTGGAGATGTATTACAAATTGAGGTAACACACTTCCCAGGTAAAGGGAAATTAGTATTAACTGGTCAATTAGGTGAAGTAATGAGTGAATCAGCTACTATTGCTTATGACTATGTTAGAGCTAATGCTGCTAAATACAATATTGATGATAAGATGTTTGAAAACCAAGATGTTCATTTACATGTACCAGAAGGTGCAGTACCTAAAGATGGACCAAGTGCAGGTATAACATTAACAACTGCTATTGTATCTTGTTTAGCTAATATACCTGTTAAAGCTAATTTAGCTATGACTGGAGAAGTAACATTACGTGGAAATGTATTACCAATTGGTGGACTTAAAGAAAAATCAATGGCAGCACATCGTTGTGGTATAACAACAATTCTAATTCCAGCAGCTAATGAGAAGGACTTAGATGATGTAGCAGAAGAAATTAAAAAAGTAGTAAACTTCATACCTGTTAAACACGTTAGTGAAGTGCTAGAATTAGCACTTGTAAGATAGTGATTATTAACAGTGCTGAGCTAGTTATATCAGCAGCTAAAATGGAACAATGGCCTAACACAACTTATCCAGAAGTAGTATTTGCTGGAAGAAGTAATGTAGGTAAGTCATCTTTGATAAATGCTATTACACAACGTAAGAAACTAGCCTATGTTGGTAATACACCAGGAAAAACAAGACTAATAAACTTCTTTTTAATAAATGAAGCTTATATGTTTGTTGATGTACCAGGATATGGCTATGCACATATTGGTAAACAATATATTGCTAAGTTTGGTGAAATGATGGAAGATTACTTTAATGGACGTTCTCAAAAAAGAGGAATGCTCCTATTAGTAGACTCTAGACATAAACCAACAGCAGATGATCAAATGATGCTAGACTTTGCAAGATATTACAATTTACCAACTATTATTGCTGTAACTAAGATGGATAAACTTAAAAATTCAGAAAAAACAAAACAAATTAATCTTATTAGAACAACACTAAAACTTAGAGAAGAAGAAAAAACAATACCTTTTTCAACTGAATCTAAACTAGGTACTACTGAGATTTGGGAAGAACTATTAAAAATGTTTAAATCATAATGCGAATATTCGCATTATTTTTTATTATGGAGCATATCCTTAAATTGGAGGTATACCTATGAAAAAAATGCAAATAGAGAAATATATTCAGTTTGATGATGTTGTAGATGAAATAATTAGTATTAATCTAAGTGAAGACTTTAGTTATAGTGAAGAACCAATTGGACTAAAAGCAACAGGCCCCTTATACATTAAAGGTTCTTATTTAAGTAATGAACAAACCATAGATTTTGAAGAAACCTTACAGTTAGATGTGTTAGCACCTAATGAAAAATTAAATGGAGATAACTTTAAATTAGAAATAGATGATTATGAATCTGAAATAGATGATGGAATTCATCTTACTATTACTCTAAATATTTATGGAATAAAAGAAGATAAACTAGTTAAACCAGTAGAAATCCCTAAAGAAATTGAACAGCAAACTTTAACTCCCCAAACTATGATAGAACAACCAAACATTGAACAACCAACAGATATAGCTGAAATAGATGACTTTGAAGATCTCTTTGAAGACACTAATAGTGTTTACACTAGTTATAAGTTAGTAGTAGCGAAACAAGATGACAGCTATGAAACAATTGCTAGTCGCTATAACATTAACATTGAAGATCTTAAGAGTATGAACCATAACAAAGTTATAACACCTAAGATGCTTGTACTTTTACCATTTGAATAGTATATATAAATTATGTCTTGTATTTATATTAATATTTGATATAATAAACAAGTAAATACGGAGAAAAGAAGGAGTAATTCATATTGAATTTTATAGAGAGTCTTTATTAGCTGAAAGAAGATAAGTTCAAATGAATGAAGGTAGTCTTGGAGTTGATACTTTGAAGTAGTAGTAGAAGTATTCGTACCAGTCGTTAATGGTAAAGGCACAATGTGCAAAATTAGGTGGTACCACGTTTATATAACGTCCTTTGTAGGACGTTTTTTTATTGGAGGAATATGATAAATACTAAAAGATTAAATGCACAAGAAGTAGTAATCGAAGATTCATTAGGATTATTGAAATGCTTCAATAATCCTAATGTAATAAAATATTTAACACTACCCCAACTTAAAAAAGAAACTGAGATAATTAATTTTATTAAAATTAATTATCTCAGCTATAAAAGAAGATGTGAGTATCCTTCATTAGCTATTCATTATAAAGATACTAAAGAATGTATTGGAGTAATGGAAATACATAATGAAAATGAATATAAAGGTGCTGAGATAGGCATTTATATTCAAGAAGAATATTGGAATAAAGGAATTGGACAAGAAGCTATAGAAGCTTTGGTCAATTATGGTTTTAGTATACTAGGTCTACATCGATTAGAGATGTTAATTGTAGAAGATAACTTAGGATGTAAAGCTTTAGTAAAGAATTGTGGTTTTAAATATGAAGGTACCTTAAGTGATTATATACTATTAAATAATAGGTATAATAACGTAGAAGTATATTCAATTATAAATAAGGAGAAATAGTATGAAAAAATTAGAAAATAAGTATGATCATTTAAAAGTTGAAAAAGATTACTACAGTAATTGGATAAAAGAAGGTTATTTTGAAGCAGGAGATAAGAGTAAAGATCCTTTTACGATAGTTATACCTCCACCAAATGTTACAGGTAAACTACATTTAGGTCATGCATGGGATACAACATTACAAGATATAATAGCACGTTATAAACGTGCTAAAGGTTATGATATGTTATGGCTACCTGGTATGGACCATGCTGGAATAGCTACTCAAGCTAAAGTAGATGCAAGATTAAAAAGCGAAGGAATTTCTCGATATGATATCGGACGTGAAAAATTCTTAGATCGTGCTTGGGAATGGAAAGACGAATATGCTGGTCATATTCGTGAACAATGGGGTAAAATGGGACTATCTTTAGATTACTCTCGTGAAAGATTCACTTTAGATGATGGACTATCAAAAGCAGTTAACAAAGTCTTCATAGACTTATATAATGATGGACTAATTTATCAAGGAGAAAGAATTATAAACTGGGATCCAGTAGCTAAAACTGCTCTATCTAATATTGAAGTAATTCATAAAGAAATTGAAGGAGCTATGTATACCTTCCTATATAAAGTTGTAGAAAGCGATGAACAATTAGAAGTAGCTACTACAAGACCTGAAACAATGTTTGGAGATGTTTGTGTAGTAGTACATCCAGATGATACTAAGTATCAACATTTAATTGGTAAACATGTTATTAATCCAGCTAATGGTGATAAGTTAATAATTATTGCTGATGATTATATAGAAATAGGATTTGGTACTGGTGCTATGAAATGTACACCAGCTCATGATCCTAATGACTTTGCTATTAGTGAACGTCATAATTTACCAAAAATTATATGTATGAATCCTGATGGTACCATGAATGATATTTGTGGTGAGTTTGCTAATATGGATCGCTTTGAATGTCGTAAAGCATTAGTAAAAAAATTAGAGAGTGATGGAAACCTAGTCTCTATAAAGAAACATTTACATCAAGTAGGGCATTCTGAACGAACAAATGCTATTGTAGAACCATACTTGTCTAAACAATGGTTTGTTAAAATGAAACCTCTAGCTAAAGAAGTATTAGATAACCA
>JAVXTN010000036.1:0-4693 GCA_036642635.1 Erysipelotrichaceae bacterium | reverse complement strand
AATGAGGATGAAAAAATTAATTTCTATCCACCACGTTTTGAAAAAACTTTTACTAGTTGGTTAGATAATATAGAAGATTGGTGTATATCAAGACAACTTTGGTGGGGACACCGTATTCCTGCTTGGTATCATAACACTACTAATGAAATATATGTAGGGGAAACAGCACCTAAAGACATAGAAAATTGGCATCAAGATGAAGATGTCCTAGATACTTGGTTCTCTTCAGCATTATGGCCTTTCTCTACATTAGGATGGCCAAATACTACAGAAGACTTAGAACGTTATTTCCCTAATGATGTTTTAGTTACAGGATATGATATTATATTCTTTTGGGTAGCTAGAATGGCTTTCCAAACAAGATATTGCATGAAATCACGTCCATTTAAGGATGTATTAATTCATGGACTAGTACGTGATGAACAAGGACGTAAGATGTCTAAATCTTTAGGTAATGGTATAGATCCAATGGAAATAATTGAGAAGTATGGTTGTGACTCACTACGTTTCTTCTTAACTACTAATTCAACTCCTGGAGCTGACCTTAGATTCACTACTGAAAAAGTTGAAGCCTCATGGAACTTCATTAATAAAATTTGGAATGCTACAAGATTTGTAATGATGAATATACCTGAAGATTTTACATATTCTTCTATCGATTTAAGCCATGTATCTATGATTGATTGTTGGATTCTTAAACGTCTAGATGAAGTAATAGCTAATGTAAATATAAACATGGATAAATATGAATTTGCTCTTGTAGGTAATGAATTATACTCTTTTATATGGAATGACTTCTGTAGTTGGTATATAGAATTTGCTAAAGCAGGTTTAAATAGTGATGATGCAGTTCTAAAATTAGCAACACAATCAACATTATTAACATTAATCAATGCTATAGTAGTACTAATTCATCCATTTATGCCATTTGTATCTGAAGAAATCTATTTAAGTATACCTCATAGACATGCTTCAATTAATTTAGAAGCTTGGCCTACTGCTACTAATATAGCAATGAGTGATGAACAAATGAGTGATATAGCTAATATGATTACTATGATAGAAGCAATACGTGAAATTAAACTTAATTATCATTTAAAACCATCTTATGAAATAGATGTATGTATTAAAGATAATGATGGTAATGTATGTAATATCTCTGAAGATATTAAAGCTATTTTAGCTAAGATGTGCCATGCAACTATTATTAATTCTATAGAAGGAGAAGCAGTAGTAAGACCTCTTCATGTAGGATCACTTAGTGTAGCTATCGCTGATATAGTTAATATAGAAGAAGAAATAATTAAACTAGAAGCTGACCTAATTAAACTTGAACAAGAAATTAAAAGAGGAACAGCAATGCTTTCTAATACTAACTTTGTAGCAAAAGCACCTGCAGCTAAAATTGAAGCAGAACAAACAAAGTTAACAAACTATAAAAACCAATATGAAATAGTAGCTAAACAACTATTAGAAATGAAAAACAAATAATAAACCTAAAAATATCGTACATGTGCGATATTTTTTTATTATAAAATGGTATAATAATAAAAAGAAAGTAGGCGTTAAAATGAAAGAAGGATACGTTACCTGCAATGGAGCAAAGATATGCTATACACAATATGGATATGAACAAGCACCATGCTTAGTATTATTACATGGAAATGGAGAAGACAGTAGTTATTTTCAAAAACAAATAGAGTACTTTGAAAAAGACTATCATGTTATAGCAATAGACAGTAGAGGACAAGGAAAATCTGAACTAAATACTGATACTATAACAATTAAAATGATAGCAGAAGATATAATACAAATATTAGAAGCACTGAATATTAAACAAGCACATATATTAGGATTTAGCGACGGAGCCAATGTTGCACTATATATAGCAACAGAATACCCAAAAGTAGTTAAAAGTTTAATACTAAATGGAGCTAATTATAATGTAAAAGGACTAAAGAGTTATGTTAAAATTAGTACAGAAATAGAAAGTACACTATACTATATATTAAGTGGATTAAAACTAGAAAATAAATATGATAAGAATTTAATACTAAATGAACTAATGTTAGAAAACCAAGCATTAGATATAAATAAAATAAAAGAAATTAAAGTAAAAACACTAATAATAGTTGGAGAAAAGGATATGATAAAGATTGACCATACTAAGCAATTAGCAAAAGCTATAAAAAATAGTGAACTAGTAGTAGTACCACAAGCAAGTCATTTTGTAGCACTAAATAAACCTAAAATGTTTAACAATCTAGTTAAAGATTTTTTAGATAAACAAAAAGTGATAAATAATAATTTATTTTAACAAGGGTTAGGTCTAGTAATTATTGATATATAATTATATAATATGTATAAGTGAGATTTGAACGTTATGTTATGGAGGCCTATATGAAAAAACACGTTTATATGTTTAGTGAAGGAAACGGTAAAATGCGAGAAGAATTAGGAGGTAAGGGTGCTAACCTTGCCGAAATGATGAATCTTGGAATGCCAGTACCTTATGGATTTACAATTACAAGTGAATGTACTAATTTATATTATGAAAATAAACAAAAAATTAGTAAAGAAATTGAAGAAGAAATTTATAGTAGTTTAAGCCAGTTAGAAAAGTTAGCAAATAAAAAATTTGGAGATCAATCTAATCCATTACTAGTATCAGTAAGATCAGGATCAAGAGCATCAATGCCAGGAATGATGGATACAATACTAAATTTAGGATTAAATGATGAAAGTGTAGTAAGCTTTGCAAAACTAACAGGTAATGAAAGATTTGCTTATGATAGTTATAGAAGATTTATACAAATGTTCTCAGATGTAGTAATGGGACTATCAAAAAGTGAATTTGAAATTATTATAGATGAAATTAAAGATAAAAAAGATATTAAAAATGATATGGATCTAGATGCTGAAGATATGAAAGAACTAGTAATAAGATTTAAGAAGTTCTATAAGAAGAAATTAAATGAAGAATTTCCAAGTGATGCAAAAGTTCAATTAATGAAAGCTATAGAAGCAGTGTTTAGATCATGGAATAACTCTAGAGCAGTATATTATAGAAGAATGAATGATATTCCAGGAAGCTGGGGAACAGCAGTAAATATTCAAATGATGGTATTTGGTAATATGGGAGAAACTAGTGGAACAGGAGTAGCATTTACAAGAAATCCATCTACAGGAGAAAATAAACTTTATGGTGAATTCTTAATGAATGCACAAGGTGAAGATGTAGTAGCGGGAATAAGAACCCCTAAGACTATAGATCAGCTAAAAGAGATTATGCCTAAAGCTTATGATGAGTTTGTAACTATATGTGATAAACTAGAAGAACATTATAAAGATATGCAAGATATGGAGTTTACTATAGAGAATGGTAAATTATATATGTTACAAACACGTAATGGAAAAAGAACAGCAAGTGCTGCTTTACAAATAGCTTGTGACTTAGTTGATGAAAAAAGAATAAGTGAGAAAGAAGCGTTAATGATGGTAGAACCTAGAACGCTTGATGCGTTATTGCATCCTTGCTTTGATGTTAATGAATTAAAGAAAGCTAAAGTTATTACTAGTGGATTACCTGCATCACCAGGAGCTGCTTGTGGACAAATAGTGTTTAATGCTTCTGATGCAATAAACCTTGCAAAAGATAATAAGAAAGTAATTCTAGTTAGACTAGAGACATCACCAGAAGATATAGAAGGAATGAATGCGGCTCAAGGAATACTAACAGTACGTGGTGGAATGACTTCTCATGCAGCAGTTGTTGCCCGTGGTATGGGACGTTGCTGTGTAAGTGGCTGTGATTCAATAGAAATAGATGAAACAGCAAAAACATTTAAAATAGGAGATATAGAATTTAAAGAATTAGATTACTTATCATTAGATGGATCTACTGGTAATGTATATGGACAAGAGATTGCTTGTGTACCAGCAACTATTTCAGGTAATTTTGATCGTTTTATGAAATGGGCTGATGAATATCGTAATCTATCGATTAGAACTAATGCCGATTCACCAAAAGATGCTGCACAAGCCTTAAGCTTTGGAGCTGAAGGTATTGGTCTTGTACGTACTGAACATATGTTCTTTGAAGGGGAACGTATTAAAGCTATGCGTGAAATGATAGTAGCTACAACTGTTGAACAACGTAAAATAGCATTAGATAAAATTCTACCTATGCAAAGAAATGACTTTGAAGGTATTTATGAGGTTATGCAAGAATTCCCCGTAACTATTAGGTATTTAGATCCACCACTTCATGAATTCTTGCCTACTAACCCCAACGACATTAAGTCGTTAGCTATTGATATGAATTTAGATATTAATGATTTAAAGAATGTTATAGCATCATTACATGAATTTAATCCGATGATGGGACATCGTGGTGTACGTTTAGCAATTTCATATCCTGAAATTGCTCAAATGCAAACACATGCAGTAATAGAAGCTGCTATCAATGTTAGTAAGAAACATCCTGAATGGAGAATCGTTCCTGAAATTATGATTCCTTTAGTAGGTGAAGTTAATGAACTTAGTTATGTAAAAACATTAGTTGAAGAAGTAGCTAATAACTTAATAGAAAAAGCAGATATTGATATGACCTATAAAATAGGTACTATGATTGAGATTCCTCGTGCTGCATTATTAGCTGATGAAATAGCTAGCGAAGCAGAGTTCTTTAGTT
>JAVXTN010000035.1:1299-8835 GCA_036642635.1 Erysipelotrichaceae bacterium | reverse complement strand
TAGAGATAGTATAAATAAAGCTAAATCTATAATTGAAGATATTGTTAGAGTTGCTAAAGTAGGTGATATCTTTGATGCTAAAGTAGTAAGAATAGAAAAGTTCGGAGCTTTCGTTGAACTTTTCCATGGTACTGATGGTTTATTACATGTTAGTAAAATTAAACATGAAAGAGTAGATAATGTTGAGGATGTACTTAAACTAAATCAAATTATTAAGGTTAAGGTTATTGAAGTTGATGAACGTGGAAGAGTTAATGTTTCTGCTAAGGATTTAATTGAAAAACCAGTAACTGATACTAAGATTATAGATAAGGCTTTATAATTAATTATAAGAAATAGAAGATGAAATTTCATCTTCTATTTTTAATTTGCTATAAGTATGTTAAACTTATAGCGAATGGAGTGATTATCATGGGTTTTTTACCAATTAATAGAGAAGAAATGTTAGAACAAGGTTATGATCAGGTTGATTTTATTTATGTTAGTGGTGATGTTTATGTTGATCATCCTAGTTTTGGTGCTGCTATCATTACTAGAACTTTACAGGCTTTTGGTTATAGTTGTGTTATATTACCTCAACCTGATTGGAATAATGATACTGAATTTTTACAGTTTGGTGAACCTAGATTAGGTTTTCTTGTTTCTGCTGGTAATATAGATTCAATGGTTAATCATTATAGTGTTAATAAAAAGCATCGTGATACTGATAGTTATAGTGATGATGGTGTGATGGGAAAGCGTCCTGATCGTCCAACGATTGTTTATACACAAATTTTAAAGCGATTATTTCCTAATAAACCAGTATTGATTGGTGGTATTGAGGCTAGTTTAAGACGCTTAGGCCATTATGATTATTGGGATGATAAAGTTAGAGCTTCTATTTTAATTGATTCTCAAGCAGATTTACTTATGTTTGGTATGGGAGAGAATTGTATTATTGAGGTTGCTGATGCACTTAATTCAGGGTTAGAAGCTAAAGATTTATGTTTTATTAGAGGTACAGTTTATAAATGTAAAGATATTGAATATGTAGTAGATCCTATTATTCTTCCTAGTTTTGATGAACTACGTACTAATAAACTTACATATGCTGAAAGTATTAGGGTTCAACATGAAAATATAGATGCTATAAATTCTAAGATATTAGTTGAACCCTATAATGGTTGGTTTGTAGTCCAAAACCAACCACCTCTTCCGCTTAGTCAAGCGGAGATGGATTTTACTTATTCATTACCTTATATGCGTGCTGCTCATCCTAGTTATCATCATATACCAGCTATTGATGAGGTCCAATATTCTATAGTAAGTAATAGAGGATGTTTTGGGTCTTGTACATTCTGTGCTATTACTCAACATCAAGGAAGAATTATATCAACTAGAAGTACTGAAAGTATTATAGAAGAAGGTAAGATTATAACTAAATTACCTAATTTTAAAGGGTATATTAATGATTTAGGAGGACCTACTGCTAATTTTTCTAGAACAGCTTGTGATAAACAAATTGAACATGGTGCTTGTGTACATAAAGATTGTTTATTTCCTAAAGCTTGTAATAACTTAGTAGTTGATCATTCTAATTATCTTAAAATGTTAAGAGAACTAAGAAAGATACCTACCGTTAAAAAAGTCTTTATTAGAAGTGGTATACGCTATGATTATTTAATGTATGATAAAGATGAAACCTTCTTTAATGAGTTAGTTAAATATCATATATCAGGACAGTTAAGAGTAGCTCCTGAACATATCTCTTCTAAAGTTTTAGATAAGATGGGTAAACCTCATAAAGAACTATATTTAAAATTTATAGATAAGTTTGAGAAAAAGAATAAAGAATTTAATATGAATCAGTTTGCTGTTCCTTATTTGATGAGTTCTCATCCTGGTAGTGATTTAAATGCTGCTATTGAGCTCGCTGAGTATCTAAAGTCGATACATCATACACCAAAACAAGTCCAAGACTTTTATCCAACACCAGGGACGCTAGCTACCTGTATGTATTATACAGAAATAGATCCTAAAACAATGAGTAAAGTATATGTTGCTAAAAGCTATGAAGAAAAATCAATGCAAAGAGCACTTATGCAATTTAATTATCCCCAAAACTATGAACTAGTATATAATGCATTAAAACTAGCTAATCGTCTAGATCTAGTAGGTAATGAACCTAAATGCTTAATAGGAAAACGAAATACTACTAAAACTAATAAAAGCTATGGTAAACCAAGCTATAATAAATATAGTAAATTCAATAGCTTTAATAAACATAAGGATCATAAGTAATGAAAATAAGAACTTTAACAAGAATAGCTATAATGGGTAGTATCCTATTTACTATCTTCTATAGCTTTTCATTTATATTATATTTAGAACTTATAACCTTTACTATCCTTATATTCTCTTTAGTATTTAAGAAGGATACTATATTAGCATGTATAATATTCGCACTAATTAATATGCTTGTTAATGGATTTACTCCGTGGAATATTATGTACATGCTAATATATCCTTCATATGCTTGTATCTTAAGTTATAGTAGTTCTATATTAATTAAGCATATGAAGGTAGTTCCACTTATTTGTGGAACTCTATCCTTCGCTACTGGTATGCTTGTTGATTTAGGTTTTATATTATTTTCTCCTACTGTTACGTTGTTTTATGTTATAATGGGTCTTAAGACTAGTATTATACAGGGTTGTTTAAGTGCAATTTTATGTTTATTTCTCTTTGAACCGGTGTATAATAGTCTAATGAAAATAAGGAAGGTACATAATCTATGAAAAATTTAAAGAATAAAATTATTGTTGCTGTTGCTATTGTTATTGTTGGAGCTTTAGCTGTGTTTGGGTTTGATTACTTTACTAAGCGTGCAGAATTAAGTAAGGGTGATAAATCTATTGAAATTATTGTTAAAGATGAAGTTAATAATAAAGAGGTTTATCATGAAACTATTAGAACTAATGCTACTACTTTAGATGCGTTGTTAGCAGAAACTAAAGAGTTAAAAGTAGTTGTAGAAGAAGGTCAATATGGTAAATTTATGACTAGTATAGTTGATTTAAAACAAGATATGAATAAAGGACCTTGGATTCTATATGAATCTGCTAATAACCAAAGTTGTATAGATGGAGGTAATTTCTGTCCTAGTATTAATCAAGTAGTATTAAAAGATAAGGATGTATTTACTTTTAAATTTACAAAAGATACAGGTTTTTAAAAATTAGTAAAATTTTATTTAACTTAAAAGAAATAATGATATAATTATATCGAGGTGAAAGTATGTTTAAAATCGGAATAGATGCAATGGGCGGAGATAAAGGCCCAATGGAAGTAATTAATGCTTGTAAAAGTTATGTAAAGAATAATGAAGCTGAATTAGTAGTTTATGGTAGTGAAGAAGCGATAGCAAGTATTGCTAATACTAAAAACATTACTGGAGTAGTTACTACTCAAGTAATGGAAATGGAAGATGGAGCTTTAGCTATTAGACGTAAAAAAGATGCTAGTATGGTTAAAGGAATAGAAGCCTTAAATAAAGGTGAAATTGATGGCTTTGTAAGTTGTGGTTCTACAGGAGCATTACTTAGTGGTGCTACACTTATTTTAAAGACATTACCTACTGTTGAAAGACCAGCTATATTAGGTGTTATGCCAACCCTTAATGAAAAAGGGGTTATATTTTTGGATATGGGAGCAAATGCAGTTAACTCTCCTGCACATTTACTATCATTTGCAAAAATAGGAAGTATTTATGCAAAGAATGTATTAGGTATAGAAAACCCAAGTGTTGCTCAACTTAATATTGGTGGTGAAGAACTTAAAGGAGATCCACTACGTAAAGAAACTTATCAACTTTTAAAGGCTGAGGAAACCATTAACTTTGTTGGTAATATAGAATCTAATAAAATGTTACTAGGAGAAGTTAATGTTATTGTAACTGATGGTTTCTCAGGCAACTTAGTATTAAAAGCCTTTGAAGGTAGTGGGAAATTATTTACTAAAACCCTAAAGAAAACCTTTATGAGCAATATTATAACAATGTTTGGTGCACTACTTTCAAAAGGTGCCATAAACAAATGTAAAGGATTATTAGACGATAAAAACTATGGAGGAGCTTTATTAGCTGGAGTTAGTAAACCAGTTGTAAAAGCCCATGGAAATAGTGATAGTATAGCATTTTATAACGCAATCAAACAAATGAATACAATGCTAGAAAAAGACGTTGTAGGAAAGATGCAGGGATAATAATGAAACCATGCAACACTATATATGAATGGCTAGATGAAAGAAATATTAAATATAAAAATAAAGAACTAATAGATCAAGCACTAGTTCATTCATCATATGTTAATGAGCATCGCTCAACCTATCATGATAATGAAAGATTAGAATTTATGGGCGATGCTGTATTACAGCTATGGTCAACAAATAAATTATTTAAATTAGAACCAGAATTATCAGAAGGTCAAATGACAACTCTACGTGCTCAATTAGTATGTGAAGAAAGTTTAGCAGAGTTTTGTCGAATAAATGGTTGGAACCAATACCTACTACTAGGAGTTGGAGAAGAAAAAACTGGTGGAAGAAATAGAGATTCAATATTAGCAGATATGTTTGAAGCAGTTTTAGGAGCTATCTTTCTTGAAGCTGGTTTATCAGCAATTGATATAATATTAGATGAAGTATTTACACCAGCAATTACTCAACCTAAAAGTGAAAAGGTAACCGATTATAAAACAAGACTACAAGAATTCGTTCAATCAGACACAAGAAGAACTGTTCGTTACGAAGTAATGAATGTTAAAGGACCAAGTAATAAACCAGAGTTTGAAGTTCATGTATTTTTAGATGATATAACTTTTGGAGTAGGAACAGGTTTTTCAAAGAAAAGAGCAGAACAAATGGCAGCAAAAGATGCATTTGAAAAAATGGCTAAATAACTATCCAAAGGATAGTTATTTTTTTATATTGGAATGACTATGTGATAAAATAATAACAAAATATATTAGAATTAGTATTATATTAATTATTTTGTAAATAATATTGAAGAAAGAAAGCCTTTACAAATTTATGTTTAAATTTTATTTAGGTTATGATATAATTCAATAGAAAGTTGAGGTACATTTATGAAGAAAATTAAAATTGTTACTATTGGTGGAGGTTCATCTTATACCCCAGAATTAGTAGAAGGATTCATTAAACGTTATAAAGATTTACCAGTAAGTGAATTAGTACTAGTAGATATTGAAGCAGGTAAAGAAAAATTAAATATAGTAGGTAATTTAGCTAAAAGAATGGTTGAAAAAGCTAATATACCAATGAAGATTACATTAACATTAGATCGAAGAGCAGCTTTAGTTGATGCTGATTATGTTACTACTCAAATGAGAATTGGATTATTACCAGCACGTATTAAGGATGAAAGAATTCCTTTATCACATGGAATGATTGGACAAGAAACTAATGGAGCAGGAGGTATGTTTAAAGCATTAAGAACTATACCTGTAATATTAGATATTGTTAAGGATATGGAAGAACTATGTCCTAATGCTTGGTTAATTAACTTTACTAATCCAGCTGGAATGGTTACTGAAGCAGTATTAAGATATACTAATTTTAAAAAGGTTATAGGTTTATGTAATGTACCAGTAGGTATGGTTAATGGAATAGCTAAGATTCTTGAAGAAGATCCTAAAGATGTAACATTAGAATTACAAGGAGTAAATCACCATATCTTTGCTACTAATGTATTTGTAAAAGGAAAGAGTGTCTTAGAAGAAGTTCTTAGTCGTTATGAAAACTTAGATCCTAAGGATAATGTAGCTATGAAGAACTTTAATGCTATTCCTTTCTCTCCTGCGTTTATAAGAGGTTTAGGTTGTATCCCTTGTCCTTACCATAACTATTACTTCTTTACTAAAGAACAACTTGCAGAAGAGTTAGAACAATTTAAAGAAGGTAATGTACGTGGTGAAGTAGTTAAAAAAGTAGAAGATGAGTTATTTGAATTATATAAAGATGTTAATTTAGATGTTAAACCTGCTCAATTAGAACAACGTGGAGGTGCACATTATTCAGATGCTGCTTGTAATTTAATTAATTCATTACATAATAACTTTGGAGATATCCAATATGTTAATGTTAGAAATAATGGAGCTGTAAGTAATTTACCAGCAGATAGTGCTGTAGAAATAGCTTGTGTAATTACAGGTGGTGGACCTCAACCAATCGCTGTAGGAGAACTTAAACCACAAATTAATGGAACTATCCAAATGATTAAAACATTTGAAAGATTAGTTTGTGAAGCAGCTATCAGCGGTAATAGAGATACTGCTATAACTGCACTTAACATGAACCCATTATGTCCAAGTGATGAATTAGCTAATATTGTATTTGATGAACTATATGAAGCTCACAAAGAATATTTACCACAATTTAAAAAATAATAAATTATAATAAAATTATAATAAAAAGGTGACCTATTGGTCACCTTTATTATTTGTAAAATTAATATTAATATCTCCATTTTTAGTTTCAGCAGTAAAGTTATATTTACTATTTGAACTAGAATTAGGAACATTGATTTTTCCATGATAACTAGATGTGTTAAATGTATAATCGTTTTGATCAGCGATTATTGAGGCATTAATTGAACCATTAAGTGTTGTAGTAGTTAATGAATTAGATAACTTTACGCTATTTAATTTGATTGAACCATTTTTAGAATTAATTTTAGAAGCATTTGTAATAGTACTATTGCTTAATTCTGTTCTACCATTATAGCCATCTATGTCTAAACTTTCATTGAAAATAGTATTGTTAATTTCGATATATCCATTCTTTGATTCTATTTTAGCAGTAGCTAAATTATTTAATTTATCTATTTCTATATGACCGTTATAATGCTGAATATCAAGATTATTTACTGTAATATTATCAAGATCAAAATAACCATTTTTACTATTTGAATTAATATTACCATTAAAAGTACTGGGTACTTCAACTATAAGTTTAGTTGGACGATTAAATAAACCTATAAATGATAGAAATGAAGTTCTTTCACTATCAATATTTAAATTACCATTACTTTCATTAATAGTATATGTTATTCTTCTTGAATCAGTATAAGTAACATGTAACTTATCATCATTTGATGCCCTAATAATAATATCAGCTTCATCATTAATAATAATGTTTTTAACTTCAGCAACAGCAACATATTTATGTTCTGTTTTATTAGTTAAAGATACTGGCTTAAAGTCATTTAGTACACATCCAAATATACATACGATTAGCCCTACAATCATTGTTAAAACTAGTATATTCTTTAATTTATTATTTTTCATAATTTCTCCTTCTTTCTTTTATTAATATGATTATACCTACTAGCATACTAATACCAACTAGAGTATTTAATTTATTTATCTTCATAGACTATGACCAAAATTTGTTAGTTTCTTTTTAATTTTTTTAGTGAAATTGATTGATATAACACCAAAGTATTTTACTAATTTGATGAATGGTTCTATACATAGAATA
>JAVXTN010000035.1:0-1289 GCA_036642635.1 Erysipelotrichaceae bacterium | reverse complement strand
CAGACATAGTGAATAATGATCCACCTACTAATGCTAATGTTACTGGTATACTTACTGAAATATTAAATAAACCTGTTAAAAAGGCTATGATTGATGTTAAAGCTATTGAAACTAATACTGCTCCTAAAGCAAACACTAAACTCCATATAACTAAATAAGCAGAAAATAGTAATATAATAGAAGCAAATAATAATGGTAACCAAATAGGACTACCAACAATAGCTATTATAAACCAAATTGTTTTATTACTAGAATTCTCTTTAGAAGAATTTACTTTTTGATTAATGATTGAAACGAAACTCTGTTCATTTATAGTGTTAGAAATTATTTCATCAATATTATCTAAAGCAGCTATTGCTTCTTCCTCATTCATTCCTTCTTCAATTCTATCAGCTATATTTTCTTCATAGTAATCTAGAATTTTATTACATTCATCTTTTGATAGAGAAGATAAACCTCTTATAAGTTCTTCTCTAAATTCTTGTTTTTTCATTATAAACCCTCGCTTTCTTTTTCAATAAAATCATATATTTTTATTACTTGATCCCACTCTTCAATAAATGTTTTAATTTGTTTCTTACCAAGTTTAGTAATTTGGTAGTACTTTCTTAAACGACCATCATGTTCTTGATTAAATACATTAACCATTTTATTAGCCTCTAGTCTCTTTAATATTGGATATAATGTAGATTCAGTAATTTCAATATAATTACTAATATCTTTTATAATCTGATAACCATATGAATCTTTTTGATTAATAACAGATAAAGTAATTGGTTCTAAAAGTCCTTTTTTAAGTTGAACATCCATAAGAACAACCTCCTTCCTTCTATACTATACAATGCATAGTACTATGTGTCAAGTAGTATTATATAATTTAATCAAATTCTTATTTACTTAGGTTTTATATATTAAAATACTAGAATGTAGTATATAATAATTAAAGCGAGGTATATTATGGAAAATAGTCTAATACATCAATTACAATCATTATTAAATGCTAATGTAGAAAACGATGCATATCGTAATATTGCTCAATACCTACTTAAAAATTTATATAATGATAAAATTATTGAAAACTTAAGTATTAATGATTTAGCAGATGCTTGTTTTACTTCACCTTCAACAGTATCTAGATTCTCAAGAAATATAGGTTATAAGAACTTCTTTGAATTAAAATCTAAATGTCTTAACCAAAGAATGAGTGGTTTAACTCTAATTAATGATAACTTAGTTAATTTAGAATTTGATTTTAATAATGATCAAAGAATATTAACAGATTATAATAC
>JAVXTN010000034.1:0-8837 GCA_036642635.1 Erysipelotrichaceae bacterium | reverse complement strand
GATAATCCAAAATTCGAATATAATATTAAAATTACATATGATTTTGTACTAGACTGTATATTGAAACATGAATATTATTAATAAAATAAGCCAAAATACTTAGTAGGTGATAAAATGTTGATATTATTAAGTAGCATTACTTTCATAGGACTATTATTATTAGGATATTTATTGATGTTTATAGAAGGGAGTTTAATAATCAATACATTAATATTTGTTGGATTTATAATGATAGCTAATTGGCCAAGACTTAGAAAGAATAGAATAGTTTATGAATACATATATCCATTATTATTTGTAATAATAATAGGATATATAAATGCAAAATTAGGGTATGAAGTAGGGGTAAGTAGTAGTGCATATTATTATTTAAGTACTTGGATAGCTTATATATTTTATATATATACTAGAGCTAATGAAAGAATTAATGATATTTTAGTTTGACAAATTGAAGAAAACCTTTAAAATAGATATGTAACTAACTAGAGAGGTTGATAAATATGATTATAGTAAATGACTTAAAACCAGGACAAACAATTAAATACGAGAACGATATCTTTACAATTGTTGAAACATCACATAATAAAACTGCGATGCGTCAAATGATCGTTAAAGCTAAAGTTAAAAATTTAAGAAGTGGAGTTATTAATGAATTAACATTCACTGGTGGAGGCAAGGTTGAACCAGCTCATATTGATAAAAAAGAAATGCAATATCTATATGACACTGATGAAGATCTAGTTTTCATGGATAATGAAACTTACGAACAATTAGAAATTCCTCGTGCAAACTTAACATGGGAATTAAACTTTATGAAAGCAAATGATAATATTAATATTTCTATGTATGAAGGAGAAATATTAGGAATCATCTTACCAGATAAAGTATCTATGAAAGTAGTTGAAACTGAACCAGCTGTAAAAGGAGATACTGCAACTAGTGCTTCTAAATTAGCTAAACTTGAAAGTGGATTAGAACTTCGTGTACCTTTATTTATAAATGTAGATGAAAACATTATCGTAAGTACTTCTGACGCTAAATATTCAGGTAGAGATAATAAATAAAAAAAATTCCTGACGGAATTTTTTTATTTATTAGTTATCTTCAGGAAACCTAAGTTTATGCTCAGTATAACGTTCACTAGATTCATCAAGCATTCTAAGCGTAGTGTTAATATCTAGCCAACCAAGAACAGCAGTAGAAGAACCCTGTAAAGACTTATAAGTATTAAAGAAATACTCAACTTCCTTAAGAATATGAGGAGCTATATCATCCAAAGAATTTACATGATCATAGCGAGGATCATTATTACAAACAGCAATAACTTTAATATCAACCTCACCACTATCAATCATATCCATACCACCAATAATTCTAGCTTCAACATAACAACCAGGAAAAGTAGGATAAGTAGTAAACACAAGAATATCCATTGGATCATTATCCAAAGCTAAAGTATTCTCAATATAGCCATATTCAGCAGGATAAAAAGTAGGAGAATATAAAACACGATCTAATTTGATCCTGTTAGTTTTCTTATTAACCTCATATTTATTTTGAGAACCCATAGGTATTTCAATTAAAGCTTCAACTAAACGATTCATTTGATCACCTCTATAAATATAATAGCATTAATATTACAAAAATAATAGGAGAATAAATCATGAAAAGAAAAACATATAATGTAGGACAACTAGTAATTATAGCTTTAATGATTACATTAAGCTATATATTGATGTATACAGGAATATCTATTATACCAGCTGTACCACATTTGAAATTAGAATTTAGTATAATACCTATAGTTATAATAGCTTTAGGTATCAATATAAAATCAGCTATGTTAGCATCATTAATTGTTAATATGTTAGATTTCTTTACTAAAGGCAGTTTAACTGGATTACCAATAGATCAAATGATAAACCTAATAGCAATATGTATATTCTTAGTAGTGATTGTTCAATTCGAAAAGAACAATCATACTAAAACAGGTTTAATTATAAGTGTGATAGTAGTAAGTATTATGATGATATTTGTAAATTATTTCTTTACTACACCTTTATATTTTGGATTATTAGGAAGTGAACTACCAGACAATCTTCTATATTATTGTGTAAGTGTATATGGAATCTTTAATAGTATTAAATGGGGATTAGTAGCTGTTGCTTATTTTGTTTGTTATAAATATATTGATATATTTAAAAAGAAAGTAATTCAAATGACTAAATAGAGCATTAATAGGCATAAAGTTATAATTTTTTTTGCTACTTATTTTGCTTTATGTTAAAATAGAAGGGTAATGAATGAGATTTCACATGATAAATATTAATTCATGTCAGGAGGAATATAATGGAAAATTTTTCAAGAGTAAAAAAATATGAAGAATTAAGAAAAAAGATTGAAGAGGATACTGATGTTGATGCTAGTGAAGAAATTAAAAGTGAAGAATTAAGTAGCTTTGCCAATAAATTAAATAATATAGATCCAAGTAATTTTAAAAAAATGGATGTTGCAGAAGATAAAAAAGAACATTTACCAGAAAGAGATCGTCGTGAATCTTATTTTGAAGATAGTAATGAAGAACCATTACCTAACTTTAAAAATGAATATTTAGATGATTTTATTAAAGAAGTAAAAGAATATAATATAGCTAATGGTAATTGTAATGATGAGGATACTCAAATTAATATATTAAATCAATTACAAAATGTAAATAGAGTATCAAGAGGAGCTTATCAAGAAAAGATGAGTAAAGAACAACAAACTATAGATGAAACGCCAACTGCTGTAGATGTTGATATAGCTAGTCAAGTTAAAGAATTAGCAGCTTTAAGTGATGATTCTGATACAATAGATGAAATACAAAATGGGATGCGTGATGATTTAACTGATGAAAGAATATTAGAAAAACAACAAGCAGTTCAAATGCAACAAGCACAACAAAAACAAGCAACACAGATTCAACAAATGCAACAAAATCAACAAATGCAAGAAATGCAACAACAAATGGCAGAAGAAAACAGCACAGACAAAAGTAGAGGAACTGGAATGTTTATACTTCCTAAAGAAGAAGGAAGTGTTGTTAGTTCAAGTAACTATCGAATGGAAGAAAGTAAGATACAACAGAAGTTAGTTGAAGAAACACAACAACTAAGAGTACAAATAAGTGAATACGAAGATGAAATGAATGGAATGAGTGATCATCTAGATAAGAATTCTAAGTTATTAACTACTATTTTATTAATACTTATATTCGCATTAGTTGCAGTTATAGGTTTTGTTATTTATATGGTAGTAAAATCTGGAGGTAAATTATAATGCGCATTAATATAGCAATAGATGGACCAAGTGCTGCAGGTAAAAGCACTATAGCGAAATTATTAGCAAAAGAATTTGGCTATGCCCATTTAGACACAGGAGCAATGTATCGTTGCGTTGCCTACTACTCTAAAGAAAAGGGCATTGATATAGAAGATGATGATGCAATTATAGCATTAATTAAACAAATGAAAATTTCCTTTGATAGTGAAGGAAAAGTTTACATTAATGGTAACGACGTAAGTAATTTAATAAGAACAAATGAAATGTCAATGCGTGCATCAAAAGTAAGTGCTAAAGCAAAAGTACGTGAACTACTAGTAGCTTGGCAAAGAGAAATCGCAAGCCCACGTGGCTACATATTAGATGGACGTGATATAGGAAGCGTCGTACTAATTGATGCAGAAGTTAAGTTTTATCTAATAGCAAGTGTAGAAGCAAGAGCTACTAGACGCTATAAAGAAGATTTAAATAAGTTTGGTAAAGCTAATTATGAAGAAATAGCTAAAGACATTGAACAAAGAGATTATCAAGATACACATCGTGAACACTCACCACTCGTTAAAGCGAAAGATGCTATTGAAGTAGATACATCAAACATGAACATTGAACAGGTAAATGAATACCTAAGTAAAATCGTGAAAGATAAGATGAAGCTATTAGAAGCATAGAAAGGAATTAAATTAAATGATAAATGGAATAGTTGCCATTGTAGGACGACCAAATGTCGGTAAATCAACAATTTTTAATCGAATCATTGGAGAAAGAAAATCAATTGTTGAAGATACACCAGGAGTAACAAGAGATCGAATCTATGGTAAAGCTGAATGGCTAACTAAAGAATTTCGTGTCATTGATACTGGAGGAATACAGTTAGAAAATCAAGCATTTAAAAAAGAAATTGAAATGCAAGTAGAAATAGCAATAGAAGAAGCAGATACAATTCTTTTTCTTGTTAATGGAAAAGAAGGATTAAGTAAAGATGATGAATATATTGCTAGAATGCTATATAAATGTAATAAAGAAATAATATTAGCAGTTAATAAAATAGATGACTTCTCTAAACTAGATGCATTATATGAATTCTATTCATTAGGACTAGGTGATCCAATCGCAGTAAGTGGAGAACACGGAATCGGAACAGGTGATATGCTTGATGCCATCGTTAATTCATTTAAGAAAGATAGTTTTAATGAATATAATGGAATGACTAAATTCGCTGTTATAGGAAGACCTAATGTAGGAAAATCATCATTAGTAAATGCAATATTAAAACAAGATAGAGTTATTGTAAGTAATGTAGAAGGAACTACTAGAGACGCTATAGATACACCATTCATTAGAGAAGATAAAGAATATGTAGTAATAGATACTGCAGGAATAAGAAAACGTGGTAAAGTATTCGAAAGCATAGAGAAATACTCTGTATTAAGAGCAATGAGTGCTATTGAAAGAAGTGATGTAGTACTATTCTTAATAGATGGAGAAAGTGGAATTAGAGAACAAGATAAACATGTAGCAGGATATGCACATGAAGCAGGAAAAGGAGTTATAATTGTTTATAATAAATGGGATACTGTAGAAAAAGATGAAACAACAATGGCTAAAGTAGAAAAAACAATAAGAGAACAATTTTTATACTTAGCATATGCACCAATAGCTTTTGTATCAGCATTAAATAAACAAAGAATTCAAACTTTATTACCATTAATAGATCGAGTTCATGATAATTCAGCATTACGTATTGCTACTAATGTATTAAATGAAGTAATATTAGATGCTCAGTTAATGACCCCACCACCAATGGTAAGTGGTAAAAGATTAAGAATTTATTATGCTTCACAAGTAAGTACATGTCCACCAACCTTTATATTGTTTGTAAATGATCCAGAACTATTACATTTTAGTTATAAAAGATTTATAGAAAATAGATTAAGAGAATCATTTGGATTTGAAGGAACAACATTAAGAATAATGGCAAGAGAAAGAACATAAGGAGTGATTATATGAAAGCAGTAATTGTAGGAAGTGGAAGCTGGGGAACAGGGATAGCCCAAGTACTAGCAGACAATAAACAAGATGTAACTATATGGGGAATAGATAAAGATGAATTAAATGATATCAAAGTTAATCATCAAAATGCTAAATATTTTCCAGAAGTAAAACTAAATGAAAACATAAAAGTAAGCAATGATATAGAAGTAGCTAGTGATGCAGATGTAGTAGTACTAAGCGTACCAACTATTGCTATTGAAGATGTTTGTAAGTCATTAAATAAAGTAGTTAAACATAAGATTATTATAGTTAATACATCTAAGGGATTCCATCCTATTACTAATGAAAGAATGTCATCTGTAATAAGAGATACAATGGATGAAGATAAATTAAGTAGCGTTGTATCTTTAATAGGACCATCACATGCAGAAGAAGTAGTACTAAGAATGCTTACAACTATATGTGCTGTGTCATTAAATGATGAAGATGCTAAGTTTGTACAAAACAATTTCTCTAATGATTATCTAAGAGTATATACAGGTAATGATGAAATAGGAAGTGAAGTAGGAGTAGCAATTAAAAACGCAATAGCAGTAGCTAGTGGAACATTAGCAGGATTAGGCTATGGAGATAACACTAAAGCTGCTTTAATTACTAGAGGATTAAAAGAAATGATTACCTTTGGAATGGCCATGGGAGGAAAATTTGAAACCTTTATGGGATTAACTGGTATAGGAGATCTAATAGTTACTTGTACTAGTATTCATTCAAGGAACTTCCAAGCAGGATATGAAATAGGTAAACACAATGATGCTCAATACTTTTGGGATAACAATACCAAAACAGTAGAAGGAGTAAGAACAGCTAAAGTAGTACATGAATTAGCTATTAAAATGAAATTAGATTTACCTATTATAAATGAAATATATAAAGTATTATATGAAAAGAAAAAGCCTAGTATTTCAGCTAATGATTTAATGTTAAGAGATTTAAAAGAAGAAATGTAAAAGATATACTAAAGATATGGTGATACATCCGTAAAAACGGATGTATTTTTATATTATGAGAATAAATTATGAATAAGGAACATACATTTTAATAGTAATGGAGGTACTTATGGATACTAAAGAAATGTTAAAGAATATTGCACAACGTACTAATGGAGATATTTACTTAGGAATAGTTGGACCTGTTAGAGTAGGTAAGTCAACTTTTATAAAGAAGTTTATGGATAAAGCAATTATACCTTATGTTGATGATGAATATGAAAAAGCAAGAATGATTGATGAACTACCACAATCAGGAGAAGGCAAAACTATTATGACAACGGAACCTAAGTTTGTTCCTAATAATGCTGCTTTAATTGAATTTGAAGATGGTTTTAATGTAAGAGTAAGATTAGTAGATTGTGTAGGTTATGTAATACCTGAAGCTAAAGGATATCAAGATGAAGATGGTATTAGGATGGTTAGAACACCTTGGTTTGATGAAGCTATACCTTTTGATGAAGCAGCAAAGACTGGAACTCAAAAAGTAATAACTGATCATTCAACAATAGGTATAGTAATAACAACAGATGGAAGTATAACTGATTTAAAAAGAGAAGATTATTTATTAGCAGAAAATGAAGTAATTGAAGAACTTAATAGTATTGGTAAACCTTTTATAGTTATAGTAAATAGTAGTGATCCTGATTCATTAGTTTGCAAAAATATAAGTGATAAATTAAAAGATAAATATAATGTACCTGTTTTAGCTATGTCTGTAGCTAAATTAAAAGAAAGTGATGTACATGATATATTAAGAGAAGCGTTATATGAATTTCCTGTAAGCCAAATTAACATTATGATGCCTCAATGGATAGCAGTATTAGATGAAGATCATTGGTTAAAGAAAAGTTTTAATCAAACTATTAATGATAGTATGTCTAGTGTAGAAAAACTAAGAGAAGTTGAAAATATTAATAGTATAATTGATCAAAATGAAAATATTGAGACAAGTAATTTAGCTACAATTGATCCTGCTACAGGATGTGTTAATGTTGAAATTACAGTAAAGAATGGATTATTCAATGAGATATTAAAAGAAATTATTGGAGAAGAAATTAAAGATAAAGCAAAATTAATTGGTTTAATGCAGGATTTTTCTAAAGCTAAAAGGGAATATGATGCAATAAGTAGTGCATTAAAAATGGTCAAACAAACTGGATATGGATTTGCTTCAGCTAGTTTAGCAGATATAGAGTTATCTAAACCTGAAATTATAAAGACTGGAAATAGATATGGAGTTAAATTAAAAGCAATAGCTCCATCTATTCATATGATAAAAGTAGATGTAGAAAGTTCATTTGAACCTATAATAGGATCAAAAGAACAAAGTGAAGAACTTATTAACTATTTACTAAGGGATCAAGAAAATGATGATCAAAGTATATGGGATTCAGATATATTTGGAAGAAAACTATCTGATTTAATAAAAGATGGATTAAATGCTAAGTTATCAATGATACCTGAAGCAGCAAGAGTAAGACTACAAGATATACTAACTAAGCTTGTAAATAAGGGCAAAGGTAATGTAATAGCAATTGTTTTATAACTATTCATGCTAAATGAATAGTTTTTTTCATTGATTTACATAATTTTTTTTATAAATATGATTTATTTTAGGTAAATATATGTTATAATATGAACATTAATAGTTATTAACTGTTAAATAAAACGTACAGATAATTGTACAGAACACTATTATGTTGGAGGTAAAAAACATGAGTGAAAGTTTAAACAAAAAAGCATTAGCAGATATCGTATCTGAAAAGCTAGGTATCACAAAAAAAGATGCAGCTGTTGCAGTAGATACTGTGTTTGAAGAAATTACTTCTACTTTAAAAGAACAAGGTAAAGTAGATATTAGTGGTTTTGGTAAGTTCGAGGTTAAAACTCGTGCAGCTCGTATTGGTATTAATCCATCAACTAAAGAAAAAATGGAAATTGCTGAATCTAAAGCTCCTGGCTTTAAAGCAGCTAAAGCATTAAAAGATGCTGTAAAATAAAGAAATCCCGAAAGGGATTTTTTTTAATATTACATATTATGAAGGGGAGGGGAAGAATGAAAAAAATTAAGAACTTAATATTATGTTTAAGCTGTTTAATGCTATGTATAGGAAATGTTAATGGAGATACATATCAAGCAGATAAGAAAGAACTACCTTATGAAATAACTTCAATAGTAAAGGATAGCAGTGGCTTTACAATTAAAGGATGGGCATTGTTTAGTGAAACACAACATTTTAGTAGATTTACACATAGTTATCAATTACGATTAAATAGTGGGGATCATCTATTAAAATACAATAGTAGTCCTAAATATAATGATCAAACAGATATTATGCGTTATAAAGGAGTAAGAATATGTAACGTTAAAGAATATAATAGAAATGCTAAAACATGCTATTACAGTTTAGACTATACAGGGTTTGAATTTAAAATACCTTATAGTGATCTAAAGATGGGACGGAGTTATAAATT
>JAVXTN010000033.1:0-9000 GCA_036642635.1 Erysipelotrichaceae bacterium | reverse complement strand
TGGAAAATCAACAATGATTAAATTATTGGATGGAGAAGAAATACCTGATACTGGTACTGTAGAAGTAGCTGATATTAATGTAGGACTATTAAAGTTTTCTAAGGTACCATTATACCGTCGTAATATAGGAGTAGTATTCCAAGATTTTAGATTACTACCTACTTTAACTATATTTGAAAATGTAGCATTTGCTTTAGAAGTAATTGGTGAAGATAAAGCAACTGTACGTAAAAGAGTTAGAGAAGTACTTGAACTAGTTTCATTGTCTGAAAAAGCTAAAGCTTTTCCTAATGAACTAAGTGGTGGACAACAACAACGTGCTGCTATTGCAAGAGCTATTGCTAATAACCCAAAAGTACTTATAGCTGATGAACCTACAGGAAATTTAGATCCAGAGAAATCAAGAGAAATAATGGATCTATTAGAAAAGATTAATCGAGATGAAGGAACTACTATATTAATGGTTACCCATGATTCAACATTAGTAAACTTATATAAGAAACGTACTATAGCTCTTGAAGAAGGCTATGTAGTAGCTGATATAATGAAGGGTGGGTACCTAAAACATGACTAATAAAAATTTAAACAATAAGAATGAATTTAAGAAATACATTAAAAGCATACCATATCACTTTAATAATGCATTAAAAAGTATAGCAAGACATATAGCTATGAGTATATCTAGTGCAACAGCAGTAACTGTTACACTAATATTAATGATGCTGTTTTTAGTAGTAGCTTGTAATATTAGTAACTTTACAACTAATATTGAAGAGAGTGTACAAATACTAGTTAGAGTAGACAATATTGTTAGTAAAGATAAAGATATTGCAGCAATAGGAGATCTAATTAAAGCAGTACCTAATGTATCTAAAGTAGAGTTTTCTACTAAAGATCAAGAATTAGATAAATATATTACATCAGTAAGTGGAGCAAAAGAAATGTTTGAATCTTATAGAGGAAAACAAAATCCAATGTTAAATGCTTATGTAGTTGATGTTAATAGTGGAGAAGCATTAGAACAAGTAACTAAAGATGTTAGTGCTATTAAAGGAGTATATGATGCTAAGTTTGGTGGAGATAGTGCGTCAAAGATGGTAGATGCTTTTGGTTCAATTAGAACCTTTGGAACAATCTTTGTATTAGCATTAAGTGCTTTAGCAGTATTCTTAATATCTAATACAATAAAGATTACTATATATGCTAGAAATACTGAAATATCTATAATGAGAAGTGTTGGAGCTACTGCTAGTTTTATAAAAACACCATTTATGATAGAAGGTATGATAATAGGATTAATGGGAAGTATAATTCCAATTCTATTAACATGTTTTGGATATAGTTATTTATATGGAGCTATGGATGGTTATATTATAAGTAGTATGTTTACATTATTACCAGTAACACCATTCGTTGCATATGTATCATTAGGACTAGCATTAATAGGAATGATAGTAGGATTATTAGGAAGTTTCTTCTCAGTTAATAAATACCTAAAATGGAGAAGATAAGTTATTAAAAGAAATGAGGTTGCAGGATGAAAAAGAAAATAATCATAACAGTTTTATCAATCAGTGTTTGTTTATTATCTTTGACTAGTGCAAGTGAAATCAATGCTGAATTTGAAGGAAAAGAATTAGAATATATAGAGAAATGTAGATCTACATCATTAAGTGAAACAGAAAAACAAGAATGTAAGAGATTTGATGAATACTATAGTAAACAACAAGAACAATTAAAAAAAGAATTAGAAAGTAATGAAGTTAATATGGCTAGTATTAAAAGCAATATGGATGCTTTAACTAAACAAGTAAATAGTTATAGTGAACAAATGACGCAAATAGAAGCTAATATTAAACAGATGGAAAAAGCAGGCGCTGAAATAGCAGCTAATATTAAAAAACTATCTGGAGAGATTAAAATTAAGATTGCTGATATAAAGAAAAGAGACAAAGAGATTAAATCAAGAATGCTAGCTATGCAACCAGCAGCTTCTACTAATATGTATTTTGACTTTATTATGGGTGCTACAGATCTAATAGATTTTGTAAGAAGAAGTGAAGGTATTAAACAATTAACTAGTTATGATCAAGAACAAATCAGAAAACTAGATGCTGATAAGAAAGCTTTAGAAACTAATAAAAAAGAGATGGAAAGACAAAAGTTAATACTAGATGAACAGTTAACACGTAAGGATTTAGATTTAGCACATGTTAAGAAACTAAAAGAACAAAGTGAAGATTTATTGCAAACTTATCGTTCTAAGGAATCATCAATGGCACAAAAATTCCGTGGTTCTGCAGGATCTATAGAAGAAGGAAAGAAACATTTTAAACCTATATTATATACTACTGAAAATGTAGGATCTGATAGTTGGGAATTACCAATTAGAGATGATTATGAATATTCTGCTCATACTTTCTATTATCCTGATGGAGAAAGTCTACACTTAGGTTTAGATTTTGCTCCAGTTAATGGAGTAGGAGCACCTATCCTATCTCCTATAGATGGAATAATATTTTATGCCTCTAATCCAAGTCCTACCATAGGAGGTCTTGGAAACTGGGTAGGATATCCAGCAGGGGGTGGTAATACTGTTCATATTGTTGGTAAAGTTAATGGTACCACCTATGCGATATCCTTCTTTCATATGAATGAAAGAGGATTCTTAGCAGGAGATTTAACTTCAGTAAAACAAGGTCAACAAATTGGAACAGTAGGATCATCAGGAAATTCATCTGGACCACATCTACATTTAGAGATTATTAATTTAGGTGATATGACAATAAAAAAAGCAGCAGAAACATTCACAGAAAAACTAGACTTTTCATGGGGAACAGGCTGGAATAGCATAAATACAGCCTGTGCTTATAATGGTGGAGTCGCACCATGTAGAGAAAAACCTGAAAGAATATTTGGGATATATTATTAATTTAAACACTTCAATGCAATTATATTGCTATGAAGTGTTTTTTAATTTGAAAAGTATTAGAAAACGTTGAATAATAAATTAATAGATTAATGCTATAGGCTTATGAAATAAATAGAACCTAAGTTAATTAGATGTTATATATGCAACAAATTGTTAATAATTCCCATAAATAGATACGCAATAAAGGTTACATACTAAGCAGTTATATGTTATAATTTTTACATAGAAATAAATCCTATAATTGAAAGGAGTAATGATGATATGAAAACAAAACCAATAAAAATTGTTATTTGTACAATGATAGGGATATTATGTATGAGTTCTATGGATAGTAAAGCAACTGATTTTACAGGGAAAGAAGCAGAATATACAAAGCTATGTGCTTCAGATCCTGAATCATTGAGCGATGCTCAAAATGCAGAATGTGATCAATATCGAGTTTATTTAAGATCTAAAGATGATGAAATGAAGGCTTTGATAAAGAAAACTGAATCAGATATGGACACTATTAAAGGCGATATGAATAAGTTAGTTGCTCAATATAATTCTTATGAACAACAAGTAAGATATTTAGAAGCTAATATGATAGCTATTGATGAAGCAACTGTATCTATGAATGCTAACATAGTTAAACTAGAAGAACAAATAGCAGTTAAACTTAAATATATTGAACTTAGAGATATTGAAATAAAGAAAAGAATGTTTAATATGCAGTCAGCAGCTTCTACTAATATGTATGTTGATTTTGTAATGGGTGCTACAGATCTAGTAGATTTAATGCGTAGATCTGATGGAGTAAAACAAATTACAAGTTACGATCAAGAACAAATTAGATTATTAGATGCTGATAAAAAAATACTTCTTGATGATAAAGCTGAAGTAGTAAACCAAAAAGAAATGCTTGCTGAACAAAAGATTCAGAAAGAAGCAGATAAGCAATATATAGAACAATTAAAAACACAAAATCAAGAGTTGTTAACGGCTTATAGAGTACAGGAAGCATCATTACTAGAAAAACAAAGAGGTAATGAAAGTGCAAGACAAGCAATAGTAGCTAATATGAAAAAGGTAAAAGTACCTGGTTCAATGCCTACAAGTACTGGTTGGATGTTACCGGTTCAAGACAATTATTTTATAAGTGCAGGAAGTTTCTATTATTCAGATGGAGTGAGTCCTCACTTAGGATTAGATTTTGCTGCAAGTGTTGGAACACCATTGTATGCTCCAATTGATGCTGTAATATTATATGCTAATAATCCTTGTCCTACTTATGGTGGACTTGGCCAATGGGTTGGATATCCAGAAGGTGGAGGAAATACTGTACATATGTTAGGAAGCGTTAGAGGAGTTACTTATGCCGTTTCTTATTTCCATATGCAACAAGAAAACTTCAGAGCAGGAAACTTGGAAGAAGTTACTCAAGGAGAATATATTGGGAATGTTGGAAGTTCAGGAAATTCAAGTGGTGGTCATTTACACATGGAAATAATTAACCTTGGTGATATGACAATAGATGACGCTGTAAATAGATTTAATTCAACGGCTGACTTTACTTGGAGAACTGGATGGAACCTAGGAAGAACGTGTAATGGAAATGGTGGAGTAGCACCATGTAGAGAAAGACCAGAAGAAGTATTAGGATTTTAAAAACAGAAAGCAAAAGCTTTCTGTTTTATTTAAAGTTGGACATTATTCTACAATTAATTTATAATGCTAATGAAACTAAGAGGTAATAATATGCTAAAAATAATATGCGTCGGAAAACTAAAAGATAAATCTACTAAGCTAATGGTCAATGAATACCTTAAACGTTTAGGTGCCTATACTAAAATTGAATTAATTGAAGTAAATGATGAAATGGCACCTCAATCTAATTCAGAAGCTGAAAATGAAATTGTAAAAATTAAAGAAGGAGAAAGAATCCTTACTAAAATTAAAGACCAAGATTATATGATATTACTCGATTTATGGGGAGAAATGTTGGACTCCGTAAAATTTGCTAAAAAGATGGATGAAATTACTACATACCATAGCTCTAACATTACTTTTGTAATTGGTGGCTCTTTAGGCATTAGTAAACAAGTAGTAGAACGAGCTAATTTTAGATGGAAGATGTCAGATCTAACATTTACTCATCAACTAGTTAGAGTTCTTCTACTTGAACAAATTTATCGTTCTTATAAGATAAATAATAACGAAACCTACCATAAGT
Organism: Erysipelotrichaceae bacterium; assembly: GCA_036642635.1. Taxonomy (GTDB): domain Bacteria; phylum Bacillota_I; class Bacilli_A; order Erysipelotrichales; family Erysipelotrichaceae; genus JAVWHP01. Next base: position 3,856 of record JAVXTN010000033.1, on the reverse strand, counting down.
AATAATATATTTTTTTTTATAAATAAAAAATTGTATATATACAATAATTTAAGGAGAATGTTTTATGAACATATATGTTTGCTGTGATTCTGGGAATACATCTAAATATTTTGCTGAATGCTTAGGAAAAGAATGTGAGACTGAAACTTTAGTTTTTAATATTAAAGATATTACTAAACAAGACTTTGATAGCTATAACAATATATTAGCTTATGGACCTAGTACATATCTATTAAAGCGAGATAAGGCTTTTATAGAAGCGTTTGATATGATAATTCTAGCGCCACAAGTAAGGCATAAAGGCGATTTGATTAGGGGATTATATGCTAAAAGAAATATAAAAGTAAAGGATATAGATATGCTTACATTTGCTACAATGGATGGTAAGGCAGCCTGGAAGGATATACTAAATGGAGAAAGATAGTAATATATATTTAGTTAGCGCTTGTTTATTAGGTAATAATTGTAAGTATGATGGGGGTAATAATTACAATGAAGAGGTAGTTAAATTTTTAGAGGGGAAGATTTATTATAGCTTCTGTCCAGAGGTTGAAGGGGGTATGTATGTGCCTCGCATTCCTTGTGAAATTTATAATGGTAAAGTTATAAATAAGAATGGCGAGGATAAGACTAAAGAATTTGAGAGTGGAGCTAATAAAGCATTAAAGCTTATAAAAGATAAAGGGATTACTAAAGCTATATTAAAAGAAAGAAGTCCTAGTTGTGGTAATAAACAAATATATGATGGAACTTTTACTAAAACTATAGTAGAGGGAGATGGAATCACTACTAAATTATTAAAAAGAAATGGAATTGATGTAATTAGCTACTGAATTCACTAATAAATGTAGATATTACTGAAATTAATTAAATTAGGTGTTGTAAGTGTTATCAAAATAGTTTAAAATAGAGAGGTAAAAGATTCTATAGGAGGAACAAATAATGAAACAAATTTCAGTATCAGTTATCGATCCAGTTGGATTACACGCTAGACCAGCAACTATCGCTGTTAATGCAGCTAGTAAATTTAAATGTGAAGTAAACGTATCTTTTAAAGATCGTGAAGTTAACATGAAATCTATTATGGGTGTTATGTCTTTAGGTATCCCAACTCAATCAGAAATTACTATTTCTTGTAATGGTGAAGACGAAGATGCAGCAATCGCAGCTATCGAAGACGTATTACGCGCACAAAAAATTATTGGTTAATTAATTAAGATGGCGTGAGTCATCTTTTTTTTTACAGAAAGAGGTTAATATGAACTATAAAGAAACTTATGAGCTATGGCTTAATAGCAATAACGTAACAACTGAAGAAAAAGAAATACTAAAAGCAATGAACGAAGAACAAATTAAAGATGCCTTTAGTACACAAATCGCATTTGGAACCGCAGGAATGCGAGGAATAATGGGACCAGGAACAAATCGAATAAACACACATACAATCGCTAAAGCAACACTAGGATACGCTAAATACATCGTAGCAAACAATCAACAAAAAGCCGGAATAGCAATCGGATACGATAACCGACACCAATCATGCGAACTAGCAATTATGTGTGCTAACATCCTAGCAAACAACGGAATAACATGTTATATATATAAAACATTAAGACCAACACCAATGCTATCATACGCAGTACGCTACCACAAATGTTTTGGAGGAATAATGATAACAGCCTCACACAACCCAAAACAATACAATGGATATAAGCTATATGACACCCAAGGGTGTCAACTAATTCCTTCACTAGCAGAACAAGTAATAAAAACAATAGAAGGAATTAGTAATGAATTAGATATAAATGTAGATTATACAAATATTGATAATGATCTAATACATTATATAGCTAATGAAGTAGATGAAAGCTATTATAAGGATGTAGAAACTATACAATTAAGAAAAGAAATTAATAAAGATGATTTAAAGATAATATTTACACCACAACATGGAACAGCTAATATACCAGTTAAACATATATTAGATACTACAGGTTATAAATATATAGCAGTAGAAGAACAATGCAATCCAGATCCAGACTTTAGTAATACATTAACACCTAATCCAGAAGAAAAAGAATCATATAAAGCAGCAATAGAACTAGCTAAAAAAGAGAAAGCAGATATAGTATTATCATGTGATCCAGATGCAGACCGAATGGGAGTAGTAGCACTACATAATGATGAATATATATTATTAAGTGGTAACCAAACAGGTTCAATCCTATTAGAATATATATTTAGTACTAGAAAAGAAAAGAATATGATGCCTAAGAATCCTGTAATGTTTAACACCGTAGTTACAAGTGATTTAGGAGAAAAGATAGCAAATAATTATAATGTAGAATGCATTAAAACTTTAACAGGATTTAAGTTTATAGGAGAAAAAATAGCTAACTTTGAAATAACTAAAGAAAAGAATTTTGTATTTGGATATGAAGAAAGCTATGGTTATCTATTAAAAGAAATAGTAAGAGATAAAGATGCAGTACAAGCATGTTTAATTCTAAGTGAAGCAAGTGCTTACTATAAAACAAAAGGACTTACATTAGTAGATGTACTAAACCAACTATACGCTAAATATGGATACTATGAAGAAAGCCAAACATCAATCTTCTTTGAAGGAAGTGAAGGCGCAAGTAAAATGCAAACACTATTAACAAACTTTAGAAAAGATAAATTAACAACAATCAATAACACTAAAGTAATTAAAACTGAAGACTATCTATTATGTACTACAACGATAGAAGATGAAAGTAAAGAACTAATAGGCTATGCTAAAAGTGATGTATTAAAATACTATTTAGAAGACGGATCATGGATAGCAATAAGACCAAGTGGAACTGAACCAAAATGCAAATTCTATTACTGTATAAAAGGAACAACATTAGAAGAAGCAAAAAATAAAACAACTGAATATGCAAAAGCAATCAGTAATATGATAAAATAATGCAAAAATATAAACAACTATTAATTCTATTAGGGATGACAATACTATTAAGTAGCTGTGGAAATAAAACATGTACACTAGATGGAAAATCAATATGTACTAATGAAAATAAAACAGGATATCAAATAGAAGAAAAAGCAAAAATAACAATAGAAGTAAACAATAAAAACTATGGAGAAGCAATAGTAAAACTATGGAATGAAAGCTATCCACAATATTCAGATACATTAACCTATGTAGTAACACAAGATAAAAAAATATCAGACTACAAAACAAAAGACGCAGTAAACCCAGACATCATGTTTGTAAATGACAGAAGTATAGGAGCACTACAAGACATTATATTAGAAATAGATGAAGACATAGAAAACTATTTCGAAATAAAAACAAACCCAAACTATACTAAAGTACTAAACAAACAACACATAAGATATATACCAATGGAAACACACGGACTACTATTCACATACAATATAAATAAACTAAAAGAATTAGACATTAAAGAAGAAAGTATGAAAAGCATAGAAGCACTAATAGCAACAAAAAAAGAAAATATAATGTATATGAATAATAACTTCAATTATATATATCCATTCTTAAGTAGTGACTATACAATACTAGAAAAGAATGATGCAAACAAACAAGAACTAGACAGTGAACAATTCAAAGATGCATTAATTAACTATAAAAGTATATATGAAGCATTAAAACTAAAAGATGAACCAAAATTAGTAGATAGTTATTTTATAAATCAAAATTATGCAAGCGGGCTAGTAGATGAATGGATGCAAATAGAACAAAGTGAAGAATTAAATGAAAATAAAATAGTATATAGTAAGTTACCAACTTATAAAGATAAACAGTTATATACATTAGGTATATCTAAAGGCTATGTAATAAATAAGA